>JAKVCY010000001.1 GCA_022448425.1 Thalassotalea sp.
GAATAATCATCCCACTGCTGGAAAACGCTTTTACTTAGCATGGGAAGCCTTGCCGCCTAACCGTGATAAAGGAAGGGCGTTTATACCAGAGCCAACAACATTAACTGCACATTGCCTTGAATAATATGCAGAAAAAAGAAACAAGCGGTTTTAAATTTTTAACTTTTACTAGGAAATACCATGAACAAACTAAGGTTTAGTCTTATAAGCGTACTTGGTGCTCTATTCACATCTCTTTCTTCTAGTGTAGCAGCACAGGACAAACCCAATATTCTATTCATTCTTACAGATGATTTGGGCTTCAACCAAGTCGGTGCCTATGGCAATACGCCAATTAAAACGCCAAACCTAGATGAGCTTGCTTCTAATGGTATCCGCTTCGATCAAGCATATGCAGGTAACACAGTGTGCTCTCCATCGCGTGTCTCTTTATTTACAGGGCGAGATGGCCGTTTGATGACGAACAATTCAAACACTGTTCAGTTAACCGAAATGGATATAACCCTAGCGCACGTATTAAAACACGGCGGCTACGACACGGCATTATTTGGTAAATATTCTATTGGTTCACAAATGGGTGTCACAGACCCTCATGCCATGGGGTTCGATACTTGGTACGGGTTTTACTCCATACTCGAGGGTCATCGTCAGTACCCTCACATAGTTTGGAAAGACGGTAAGAAAATTCGCGTCCCTGAAAATGAAGGAGGCAAAAAAGGCGCCTACGCTCAGGAACTTTTCACCAAGGAAGCCATTGAATACATAAAGCAGCCACGAGAAAACCCATTCTTTATCATGCTTGCTTACTCGTCGCCACATGCTGAATTAGGTGTACCAGAGAAGTTCAGTGAGCAGTACAAATTCGCTGAAACACCCTATACAGGTATGAAAGGTGGCAATCCAGCTGACAAGTATGCCTCATACTATCCAGAACCTGTTGATAAGCCGAACGCAACTTTGGCAGGCATGGTATCAGCACTTGACCACTATATTGGTCAAATTGTTACACAGTTAGATGAAATGGGTGAACTTGATAACACGCTGATCTTCTTTACGTCTGACAATGGCCCGCATGATGAAGGCGGCGCGGACCCTGAATACTTAAAAGCCTCTGAGCCCTATCGTGGTATGAAACGAGATTTATACGACGGCGGTATCCACGTTCCAATGATTGTTCACTGGCCAGAGCGCATTAAAGCGGGTCGGACAGACGATACACCTTGGCTATTTGCAGATGTTATGCCCACTGTAGCAGAGCTTGCGGGCGTAAATCTAAACATGGTTCCTAGAGTTAAAACCAACGGTAAATCAATTGTAGGGCTTTTAAAAACTGAACCCAGCGACATGGGTGAGCGAGTACTCTATTGGGAGTTCTCGAAGCAGGTAGGTGATCCTAACTCAGGCGTAATTGGAGATACCTATCAAGCGGCTCGTAAAGGCGAGTGGAAAGCGGTCCGCTATGGCTACGACGCACCACTTGAACTGTTCAATATTGAAAAAGACCCTGCTGAGTTACGTGATCTTTCGAAGAAAAATCCAGATATTGCCAGCGAGTTTTTGGCGCTATTTGAAGAAAACAAAGATTAGTAGAAAAGTGACGGGGATAGATACGATGTTAAAACGTCAATTTTTACTCAAGAAAACGCAACTAGCGTTCAGTGTAGCTTTAATGAGCGGAGCAGTTCTATCTGGCTGTGCTATGCAAACGAGTAAAGCAGGTCCTACAGCCTCTGAAAACACTCAGTTTGTAGAGTACTTTGCAGACAACGCAGTAGGTAACCCTCTCGCAATTGTTCAGCATCCAGCGGCCATACACCAAAACGGTCTTACCTATGTGTCTTATCAAGGACCTAAAGAAGATCCGTTTGTTGCCACATATGATCACAGAACCAAAGAGTGGAAAGGCCCCTTCAAAGCGGGGACCAGCGAGTTAGGTCGGCGCGATGGTGGCAAGAAGTTCGATAATCATGGTAAACCAACTATGCTTATTGATAACGAAGGCTATATCCACATTTTTTATGGTGGCCATGGCGGCCATAAATCAGACGGTCACAATTCTCTGGGTAATACTCATGTTGGTGCAAACAAACATGCGGTTTCGAAACGTCCTTACGACATTACTGAATGGGAAGACTTAGATAATATCACGCCTTTCGGTACTTATAACCAAGTAGTCAAAATGGACAACGGCGATATTTATCTGTTTTTCCGTCATGGAGCTCACCGTAGTGATTGGGTGTATCAGAAGTCTGTTGACAACGGGCGAACTTTCTCTGCGCCTGTGTCATTTCTTAAGCACAAGCGACGCACAGACTTACAGGCTGTGGATAGCTGGTACGCATGGGTCGGAAAAGGGGAAGGAGATAACCTAATCGTTTCCTACGATTATCATATTTGCTGGGATAGTGATGCTGGTAGGGATGATAGAGGACATACCCCAGAGCGTCACGACCTTTACTTCATGAAGTTCAACACGCAGACAAATGAATGGAGCAATGTGAAAGGCGAGGCTTTGTCTCTGCCGGTTACCAAGGAAACGGCTGATGAAAAAACGTTGGCAATGAAAACGGGCGAGCTTTGGACATTTAATGGTACTTCACACCTCGATAGTAAAGGTAACCCACATATAGCAATCAATGCTGGTGTAGATATCGGTCAGAAGGCTGGTGGCCCCAAACAAACTAGACATGTTTGGTGGAACGGTGAGCAGTGGTTAGGCGGCGAAAAAATCATCGATGGATATGAAGGTGTATCTCGTGGTGACTTTCTAGTCAACGGCCCTGAAGATATTCGCTACCTCGTTGCTTACGAAAAGGACGGGGACGCGGTTTTGTCGTGGTGGAACAGCAATAATAACGGAAATTCATTCTCAGAATCATCAACTGTGCTACGAAAAGAAAATGCTAGTTTCGCTATCACAACACTAATCGAGAACGCGCATCCAGAGGCACAAATGCTAGTGGCTGAAAAAGAGAGTGATGAAAACATAAAAATTTATCTGGTCGGTGAAGATGGTCCGGTACCGCGATCTTTGAGCAGCCTCAATGCTTCAAAAAAAATGGATATGTAAACCCCCATAGATGTTAATTGCTCCTGGGTTTTAGGAAGCAGACTGCAAAAAATTAATTGAGAGTAACGATGAATCACACAAAATTAAAATTTTCAGCCATTGCGGTGAGTTTAGCTATAGGATTAAGTGCATGCTCCGGTGAGTCAACAGAGCAAAAGACAAAAAACGTAGAAGTTGAATCTGTGAAACAAATGGAATCAGCGCAGGTTGAGGCCGAGCAGGACATTCAATCTGAAGCGTTGCGTATAGGAAAAAATGCAGCGAACTGGCAAATAGCTCAGTTTGGCAACTTGGACTATATTCCTGAGTCGCATCGCGCTAAATCTGAAAATGCAAAGTTTTGGATTCAAGCTGCATTTTACATCGGTTTGACCCGCTGGATTGATGCTACTGATGACGAGAAGTTAAAGAATTTTGTAAAAGAAGTCGCTGAAAGAGAGAGCTACGAATTAATTCTTGAGCGTCCTTATCATGCAGATGACCACGCGATTGCTCAAACTTATCTTTGGCTCGCTGAGCGTGAAGGTATTGAAAAAGCATATGGGCCTACCAAAGAAGTGTTCGACATGATTTTGAGTAAGCCCCCTGAAGTCGGATTAGAAATGGGGGATAGTGAGTCGAGTACGGGTAAATATCATTTGGAAGGGAACTGCCAACTAAGATGGTGTTGGGCCGATGCGTTATTTATGGCACCTCGTGCATGGGCCCAAATGACTGAAGTTACCGGCGACCCAAAATATCTTGAGTACGGTGACAATGAATTTTGGGCAGCGGCAGACTACCTTTTCTCTGATGAGTACGGCTTGTTTTATAGAGACAGCCGCTATTTTGATGCGAAGAGCGATAACGGAGAGCCAGTCTTTTGGGGGCGGGGCAATGGTTGGGTTTTTGCCGCCATACCAATGATTATTGAAGAATTGCCTGACGGGCATCCTTCTAGAGAACGTTATATCGAGCTTTATAAAAAGAATGCAGAGGGGTTAATGGCACTTCAGAAAGAAGACGGTTATTGGCCAGCCTCTTTGATGGACCCTGATAAGGTAAAAACACCAGAGGTGAGTGGCACAGGCTTTATAACCTTCGGTCTAGCCTGGGGCGTTAATAACGGCATCTTGACTGACCAGCGTTCGAAAGAAATTGTCGAAAAAGGCTGGGAAGCAATTACGAAAACGGTTTCTGACGATGGCCGCGTTCATTGGGTTCAGCACGTTGGAAAGAGTCCTGACCCTGTAAAAGAGTCTGACTCTCAGCTATATGGAACAGGTGCTGTGCTACTAGCTGCGTCAGAAATGTTGAAATGGAATAAATAGAAACGTTTGTACTTCAGCCCCTAGTTTTACGCGCGTTGGCTAGGGGCTTTTTTGTATCTGCAATTCTCAACTTTGAGTTCTCATCTTTCAAAATGTAATAGAGGAAGGAAGAAATCTATTTGAAACAGAGGTTTTTCTGGCACTCGATATACTCAATGAATGATTTATTGAAAGGTTAAATAAAAAGCGCAGTGCTAACTAATATACAAATAAAGGAATCTGAAATGCTCTCATACGAAAGAAAAATAAAACAAAATCTGTTGCGTTTGACAAGCTGTGCGATTGTCTTATTTTCTCTAGCAAGCTGTGCCAACCAAACTAAACAAAATGTGATAACTCATGCTGCAGAGCAGCCAGCGCCACCAAATATACTGTTGATACTATCTGATGATCATGCGTGGAATGATTATAGTTTCATGGGGCATGAAATTGTTAATACACCAAGCTTAGATAGTTTGGCCAACGAAGGGGTGACGTTCAGTAAAGGGTATGTTCCAACTTCACTTTGTAGACCTTCCCTTGCAACAATTGCAACAGGCCTTTACGCCAGTCAACACGGCATTACTGGAAACGATCCCTCTAGAGAAACTCCAGGAGGAAAAAAAGGAAAGGAATACCAACAACTTCGTTCGCAGATTATTGCAAAGATTGACGAAGTTAAAACTTTACCAGAGCTATTAAGGGAAAAAGGCTACGCATCTCTACAAACCGGCAAGTGGTGGGAAGGCAGTTACGAACGAGGCGGTTTTGATGAGGGAATGACAAAGGGATTTCCGAACCCGGGTGGTCGACATGGCGATGAGGGCTTAAAGATTGGTCGTGAGGGAGTGGATACTATTACTCGCTTTATAGACAAGACTCATGAGGCAAATAAGCCTTTTTTTGTTTGGTATGCGCCGTTTATGCCGCACTCGCCACACACACCTCCTAAGCGAATTTTATCTAAGTACGAAAAGTATGACCTACCAGAGTCTATTGCTAAATACTACGCGATGATTGAATGGTTTGATGAAACGAATGGAGAATTGTTTAGCCATCTCGAAAAACGTGGTTTGAAAGATAACACGCTGATTGTCTATGTCTCAGACAACGGGTGGATTACTAACCCAAAGCAAACTGATAGGTTCTTACCAAAGTCTAAGCAGAGCCCGAATGAAAGTGGTGTTCGAACCCCTATTATTTACTCATTGCCAAATAAATTTAAGTCTTCGTTTAGACAAGAAAGGGTAAGTAGTATTGATATAGTCCCTACTATTTTAGGTGCTGCGGGTATAAGTGTTCCAAGTGAACTGCCAGGTATTAATTTATACGATAATTTAGTAACCGGTGCAGATATCGACAGAGAATTAATATTTGGTGAAGGTTTTGCACATGATATGGATGACTTAGACGACGTTGAGTCTACATTGCTTTATCGCTGGGTCATTAAGAACGATTGGAAATTAATTGTTAGCTATGATGGTAAAAATGTTAGTTACCAGAAATATCATGATGAATTTTTAGTTGGCCCAAGACTTTATAATCTATCCAACGATGAATATGAAGAGAAAAACTTGGCTGCGAAATACCCTGAAAAGGTTGGCGAGCTGAAAAAAGAAATCGAACAGTGGTATGCATTGGAAGAGCGTAAGCTAATTCAGTAACATCTTCAACAACACATGGGGCTTATGGGAATTGCCGCAAGCCTCTTTCATTACTTCAATCATCACTGTGCAATCGATAAATGGTGATGGTATTTGCCACTATCACACTTACTTCAAGCAAGATTCCTCCAACAGAGCCTAAATAGATGTTGTTCGCTAACCAAAAAACGGCCCCGCAAATAAAGAGTTGTCTCATTCTTATGCCAGAAGCGTAAAAGATAGCGTAAGTGCCAAAACATGCGCCAAAAATGGGACAAACGTCTATTAGCTGGTTAACGTTAAAAGCGCCCCAAACAATATTTATTGCTATAAATATAATGCCTATAAACTTGTGGTTAGTTTTAACCGATATGATCGTGCGAAAAAAGTTGAGAAAATTAGCGATAGTTCCAGTGACGGAACCTAAAAAGAAAAAGTGAGCCGTTTGAAATGAAAACATAACAATTAGGCTTATCTTAAGTTTTATATCGCTTTTTTGTGTAAAAGAGTAAATCGCAACTAAAAAAGCGAGCACACCAAAAAGCTGACCAAGGGAAGTAAAAGACATGCTTGTGATGTACCCACTTAACAGTTAGAAAAAGGCTCGTAAACATACAAATACGAGCTCAGGTTCGTTCAATTAGTCGCCAAATTCGCGAATTAGGCCGTTAATCGTTTCTTTAGCATCGCCCAAAATCATTCGCGTGTTATCCTTAAAGAACAAAGGATTGTCGACACCAGCGAAGCCAGCGTTAGCTGAGCGCTTCAACACAAATACAGTTTTTGCACGATGAGCTTCAATAACCGGCATCCCGTAAATGGGACTACCTTTCATCTCTTTCGCAGCTGGGTTAACAACATCGTTAGCGCCAATTACAATAACAACGTCATAATTTTCCATTCGAGGGTTAACGTCGTCCATTTCGTAAAGCTGGTCGTAGGGAACGTCCGCTTCCGCTAACAGAACGTTCATGTGCCCTGGCATACGCCCTGCTACCGCATGAATGGCATAATCCACTGTACAACCGTTTTCTTCTAGTAAGGTGTGAAGCTCTCTAACAGCATGTTGCGCTTGAGCTACGGCCATTCCATAGCCGGGCACAACGAGTACGGCTTGCGCCGCCTCAAGCACGTAAAAGGCATCTTGAGGTGATAGCACTTTTATTTCGCCAGTAATAACCTCGCCTTGCTCGATAGGTTTGGCAAACCCAGATAACAAAACGTTCATCAGCGATCTGTTCATCGCCTTACACATTATATTCGTGAGGATCAATCCTGAGGCGCCAACCAGTAGGCCGGTTACAATCAAAATTGTATTGCCTACTGCAAGACCTGCTGCTGAAGCGGCAATACCTGAATAGCTGTTTAGCAAAGCGATAACTACAGGCATATCTGCTCCACCTATAGAGATCGTTGCCCATAGGCCGAAGCTCAGCCCTAATGCAATAATACAATACAGCCATACTTCATTAGACGGTTGTGTAACAAAGAGATACCCCACGGCTGCCATAGCCAGCAAATGAAGGATACTTAATTCCCTTAGCCCAGTGAAAATGAACGCCTTTGAAGACAGTTTTCCAGAAAGTTTTCCCCAAGCAACTACGGATCCTGAAAACGTAATCCCGCCAATGAGCAGCGTTAAAAGAACAGTAATGAAAACAAAAGCCTGGTTATAACCCGATGCACTGGCGTCCATACTGCTAACTGTTGCCCATCCTAGTAGCAACGAAGCAGCGCCACCAAAGCCGTTAAAAAGAGAAACCATTTCCGGCATTTGTGTCATCTGCACACTACGTGCTTTCCATGCGCCATACAGTCCACCGATAAGGACACCAACTATAATGTAATTGTAACTGATGATTTGTTGGTCGAGCAGAGTAACCATTACAGCTACAAACATACCCACCGCTGACACGAAGTTGCCTTTGCGTGCTGTTGAAGGATGACTAAGTAACTTAAGACCAAATATAAAAAGCCCTGCTGCTAGCACATAAGCAAGGTTAATAAGTGTTTCAATTGTCATGTTCAGCGCTCTCTTAGTTATTATCTTTCTTTTTAAACATGCCAAGCATGCGATCGGTAACAAGATAACCGCCCACAACGTTAATACTTGCTAACGTTACAGCTGCAGTCCCCAGAATTGTTGTCAACATACTGTTATCAGAACCAGATGAGACTAGAGCACCGACTAAGGTAATACCTGAAATAGCATTAGAACCAGACATCAATGGGGTGTGTAACGTGGCAGGAACTTTACGAATGAGTTCAAATCCAAGAAATGCAGCGAGTAATACAATAAACAGTAGGTAAATAGTTTCCATTATTAAGCTCCTTCGTACGCAGACAACAGCATGTCATTTCGAATTTTTCCACCATGAGTAATGACAGCACCATTAAGAATGTCATCTTCAAAGGCTAATTCGAATTCAATAGGCTCGTTCTTTACAAACTCATCCAGCAAGTTGTAAATGTTGTTTGCGTACATATCGGTCGCAGCCCGAGATACGCTCTCACTCCAGAAGCCGTCTCCTATAATAGTAACGTTATTTAGTACAACGGTTTCACCTGGCTTAGAGCCTTCTACGTTGCCGCCAGAGATCGCAGCCATATCCACAACAACGCTACCTGGTTTCATAGACGCCAGTGTTTCTTTTGAAATCAACACGGGCGGCTTACGACCGAATAGCTGTGCTGTAGTGATAACTATATCTGAACTTGCTATGGCTTCTTTTTGTGCCTGTGCGAGCAACGCTTTTTGCTCGTCAGAGAGTTCTTTAGCGTAACCGTCTTTTGTTTGGCCAGTTTCACCTATATCAACGTTAAGGAATTTGCCGCCTAACGACTCTACTTGTTCAGCTACAACTGGGCGTGTGTCATACGCCAGCACATTGGCACCAAGGCGCTTGGCTGTAGCAATAGCCTGTAGTCCGGCAACGCCCGCGCCAATAATAAACACTTTGGCAGGTTTAATTGTACCGGAAGGTGTCATCATCATTGGTAATATAGAAGGAAGTGTGTCCGCGGCCTTCATCACCATCGCATATCCCGCCAAACTTGCTTGAGAGCTCAATGCGTCCATTTTTTGTGCTCTAGAGGTTCTGGGAATCATCTCTACTGAGAGCGCCGTCAAATTGGCATTCGCTAGCTTAGTTACCAACGCTTCGTTAAAAAATGGGTCTAAGTGTCCAATGACGACTGTGCCAGCAGACAGCTTTTCAACAATTGATTCTCTAGGTGTGTTGACACAGGCTAGTATATCTACTTGCTCGGCTATTTCTGTAGTATCGGCAACAATGTTAGCGCCAGCTTCCGCGAAATCTCCATCTGTATAATGTGATAGCTGTCCGGCATCTTTTTCGATATAGACTTCAATGCCTTTTTTGACAAGCTTGGCAATAGTTTGTGGAGACACTGCACAGCGCCGCTCCACATGAGCGTGGTGCCTCTGCTCTAGGGCTTCGTTTAAAATTAGGATTTTCAATTAACTCTCCTTTTCGAAACTATAGGAGAATGAGGTGACTCATTCAGTAAACTTCTCTGTCGTTAACTGATATGGTTTAAAGAAGCCCGTTCCTTAATTATGTTAAGCGTGCTGCCGGTGTTTTTAGGGTTGTTAGAATTACACCGGCTACTCTTGGATAGACATAAAAAGCCTTAATCTAAGTGAAAAACCTTTCTTAGATCGGTGGCTACAGGTTCGTTGTCTTCGTGTGTGTCCATTATGTCTGCCATATGCTGCCACCACTTCTTAACTACAGCATTATTTGGCAGCGCACCCATGGTGTGGTCGTCCTCGCGCTTTAGCACAGCAAAGAGCTTATTCGAGCTTTCCTCATAGAAAATACTGTAGTCTGACACGCCCGCATTTTTAAGCTCTTCCACCAGCTCGGGCCATATTTCGTCATGACGTTTTTTATACTCTTGTTCATAACCCGGCTTTAGTGTCATTACAAAGGCAACTTTTTCCATCTAATTAGTACTCCAGGCTGTTCAAGTATTCTTTCCATTGCTCCACAGTAGTGATCTCATTGTCACCTTCCCATGCAAAGCCTGCTTTGTAGTTCAGTTTACCTTCTGATGATGTTTGGGTTATTAGCCAAATATGACTTTCATCTTTCTTCTCAGAAGGTGTATGTATAATGTTACCAATTTTACTTGGCTCGATAACGGCTGCCGTACCCAGACCTTGGTTGTCAATTTCTTCCCACGCGGCAATCCATCCTTCTTGTTGATTCTTGTACACATCGGCTTTTTCGTCGTGTGTAGCTACACCTATGGCAATAGGGAGAGAGGCTGGCGCATTATTTAGGTAGAAAGTAGAATCGACGTTGTACATACGAGAGCCTAGAGCGAGCGACACGGTTTTAACTTCTTTTACCATGCCAATAGGCGTTTCAAATTCGTAGTAAAGAGTAAACTTAACTTCGTCAGCATTGTTTTTATGAATTTCATAGCGAGTAAAGTTGTGACCGTAGTACGGTGTTTCGTTTATCCACACTGCTGAGCCACCCACGCCACGACTGATACCCGTATGGTAAGGGTCGTAACCTTCTCCTCTGTCCTCGTGATACGATTGACCACTGAAGTGCATGTCATACCACTTGTCGATAATCGAATAATCGACCTTCTTTAACCATGCGTCGACGCCGCTGGCGTGGCCAGCTAAAGGTGCGGCAGGGCCATATACCCGAAACGCTACTTTATCATTTTCCCATGCGAAATCGTCCCGTCTCTCAGGTACGAATTTAGCATATGCCTTGACTTGGTTAGCCATAGCTGGCGCGCTGTCATTATCAGTTTTTTGTACTTCAGATGAGCACGCTGATATGCCTGATAATCCAATAGCGATCGCCGCGGCTAAACAAATTTGCGTATGTTTAAACATCTACTCTTTCCTCTGTTTGATGGCAAAGCAAGTGCTTGGACATTGTTTACAAGCGTACTCATTTATTCTTTTCAATCAATGAAGTGACTGGTAATGAGCGATATTGCATTATTGTGAGTCGGTTTGCAATGGATTTAGCGCACGTTTTATAGAATTAAACCAACTGATATTATTTTAAGTTATTAAAATAGCGTTGTTTTTAGCTAATTCTCTCTTTTCTATAAAATAATTCCAATGTTAACGAAAATATAACAAATATGTTGATATTGATTAACTTGTGATCTATCTTGTCTTCTTAGTGATTGATAATGATTGTTTATGGAGGGAATATATGGCGTTAATCGGTGCGAAGAAATTAAGGCTAGCGGTAGCTATTTCATCTGCGATTGCTTGCTATTGTACAGAGGCTGTCGCACAGGATGCAGATACATCAACAAGTGCAGACCAAGAAACCGAAGTGATAGAGGTTAGAGGAATAAGGAGCGCGCTAGCTAGTGCATTGGCTGAAAAGCGCTCTGCCGACAGTATTAAAGAAGTTATTCAAGCTGAAGACATCGGTAAGCTACCTGACCAGAATTTGGCAGAAGTTTTAGAAAATGTCACGGGTGTTCAAATCGACCGAACTGCAGGTGTAGGAACTGGGGTCCAAATACGAGGTACGAACGCAAACCGTGTCGAAATAAATGGTGTATCTACTGTTGGAAGTGGTAACGGCCGCTCTGGGATTAGTTTTGACGACCTACCAGCAGCGCTGATTTCGTCACTAGAAGTCATTAAGGTGCCGACTGCGGAAACTGTTGAAGGCTCTGTAGGTGGAACGATAAATCTACGTACACTTAGAGGCCTTAGTCTAAAAGAGCAGCTGATTTCAATTCGTGCACAAGCGGAGAACAGTGATTTGGCAGATGCTACTTCGCCGCGAGTTTCCGCAACCTTTGGAGATAGCTTTGACACCGATTATGGACGAGTAGGTTTGGTTCTCACCGGTAGCTACGCAGAGCAGCAAGTTGCTTCGTTTGACCCACGTTTCGACAGGGACAGGGAAGTACTCCCTGATTCTGGCAGCGCTAGCGCAGAGTCTTTCCCTTTTTTGAGAACGCAGTTTTTAGATCAAGTCATTGCCCGATATGAATATGAAACCAAGAATTTCACAGGCTCCTTTGAGTTTGAGCCTATGGATGATTTAAGGTTATATTTTGATGCAACGGTAAATCGTCAAGAACGTGCTCAAAAAAGTTCCCGCGCATTTATTTCTGGTACTGGTGGAGCAGCGGTAGTGGATAACACAAACAATACCGCTTTTGAAACTATCGATTTGGGAACAATAGATGGACCAAATGGGCCGTTGGAGTTAGGTGAGGTTCAAGCGGTTTTAACAGGAACTTTAGGTGTAGGTGTTGATGCTAATAACAATAATATCGATCCTAACCTAAGGACTAGCGTGAACACAGGCTCACGTATTACCGACAGTGATGTATTCGCCACCGGTTTCGATCTTTTGTTAGATCGCCTTGCTCTTAAAGGTGAAGTATCTTATTCAAGTTCAGATTCAGTGTTTCCTCGTTTAAATACGACACTCGATTTTATCAATCCGAATGGCCCGCAACCAAGTGAAGGGTTAAGTATTGATAACGGTGTACCTGTTGAATTTGATGCTTCGGGCGGCACACTTCAATTTGGGATAGCTCAAAATGCTGAATTCGGACCCTCTAGTCAAGACTTGTTAAATCCAGCTAACTATGCTCTTCGTGGTGTCGGCGTGGGTAGAAGTACTCAAGAAAATTCCGAAACCGCATTTAGACTAGATGGAGATTACGATATCTCAGATCTAAACCCGTATTTTTCGGGCATTAAAGCAGGATTAAGATGGAATAAAAATAAGGCAGAAAGTAATGATATAAATACTAACTCAAACTTTTCTAATCCTAATTCAGCATTCTATAGACCAAGGGCGGATCTGTTTTCAAATATTGTTTCTGCTGGCCCTTCAAACTTTAACGATGCTGATGGAAGACGCTTGTACATTGCTGACTACCTTACCGTAGACGGTGACTTATCATTTAATAACCCAGACCAAGTTTTGACTGCGATTAATAACGCTATCGCTGAGAATAATGCTGCTCAAATTGCAAATGGAAATATATCAGAGCCATATCCGTCGTTAGGACAACCTGAGCTTCAGCTGGACTCGTTCTTTGATATTGAAGAAGAGACCACAGCTTTGTATTTGCAAGGAGACTACTTCTTTTATATCAATGATATGACATTTCGCGGAAATGTTGGGGTTCGTTACGTTAGTACAGATATTACTTCGGTAGGTAACAACATAGAGAATGGTGAAGTAACTGGCCAGCGCGAAGAAAATGCGTCTTATGATTATTATCTGCCAAGGTTCAATATTGCGTCTGAAGTTATCGATGATTTAGTAATTCGAGCTGGTGTTGCCAAAGATATTCGAAGACCCAACTTCGATAACCTTTCTACTTCTATTAACTTTCCTGGAGGAGCCGGCGCCGCGGTTAGAGTGGGGAATCCTGCTTTAACACCGGAAGAAGTTATTTCTTACGATTTATCAGCAGAATACTATTTCTCTGACTCAAGTTTTGTCAGTGTGGGTGTTTTCCATAAGGAAAGAACAGATATCTTTGCAGCAGTTCGTGATAATCCAGAAGAGCCTATCGGGGAAAATGGTCAAATTGAGCGTGATATTACAGCCCCATGTGAAGGTGGCGGTATATTTAACCCCACTGTTACTGACCGAAATGTTTGGTCGTCGGTCCCTGGTACGGGAATTTGTGTTCCTCTCCAAACAACAATTAACTTGCCGAATGAGGAGACACAAACTGGTATTGAGGTCGCGTTTCAACATGACCTTTCTGAATATGAGGAGGAGCTTGGATGGGCTTCTGGTTTTGGGGTAATCGCAAACTATACATATCAGGAAGCAGGTGCAGGTATTGAAACGTTCCGTCCAGCAACAGGAGATGGAAACGCGCTGAATAAACTATTGGGGCGTACAGATGCTGATCAATCTACACCTACACTTGCCGACGATATTGTAGAGGAACGGATTGAGTTGGAAGACTTATCTCAAAACGCATACAACATTACGTTGTTTTACGATAAGTATGACCTCAGTGTGCGAGCACGATACACGTGGCGTTCAGCGTTCAAAACTGGCGACTTGATAAGCTTTGATATGCCGCGAATAGTTGATGATAGAGCACAGCTTAACATGAGTGTGAGTTACGATATAAACGACACCTTTACCGTTGGGCTAGACGGCATAAACCTACTTCGCGAAGATCGTACTGAGTGGTGCGTAAATGAAGGTGCGTTGCTTTGTGCACAAGGGTTAACTGACAGACGCATAGTGTTAGGGGTTACAGCAAACCTTTAATTAACTTTTCAATAATTAAGTAATTCTACAAAATCCGCCTCTAGCTTATCTAGAGGTGGATTTTTTGTTTCAATGAGCGAAGTAAGTGGACAGCTCATTGTGTAAATTCTAGCTACTAGATAGCTTTTGATAATGTAGGAACCATTGGTGCAGCTCTGCCCGGTGACGACACGAAGCGCAATGCTTCAGATATGAGTATGTAATTCAGTTAATTAAGAAATCCCTCGGTGTTAACCCACAACAAGGTTAGATCCATTTTGACCCTCTGATATACGCTATTTTCCACCATTTGTACCTAGTCATTAACAATTAAGGACCACAGAGTAGCCCTAATAATGTAGGTAATTAGCACCTTATTGCATGTTAATAACGTTATAAATATAGATGCTGCAAACTCACCTAACGATATAGCCGCACTTAAAAGTACTGAGTAGCAACTTGATTAAACAGGCGCTCCAGCTACTCGGTATTACCGAAACCGCTTTCGCTACTAAAGTATAATTGCTTATTCAATTTTACATAGAAATTATGATTTTTCACTTTTTGACTATAAATGATCATTTTTGATTCTATATTTTTGCATGAGTGGTAATGTTAAATCCGTGTTAATTAATTGTTTTTTGTTGCCTTCATAGTTGAAAGACACTGAGTGGGTGATAAGAACAATATTTTTGACATCAAGGCAGTGCCTACCTCATTTATTAAATTTTAAGGATAAAAAATGAGTCACACATTGAAACATAGTTTAATTTATTTAGCGTGCATGTCTGCACTTTACGTCTCTCACGAATCTCAAGCACAAGATACCTCAGAGGCAAACGATGTCGAAGTAGTTGAAGTGTTAGGAATAAGATCATCCCTAACAGGAGCTCTGGATAATAAACGGTCAGCAGATAGCGTTGTAGATTCAATTTCAGCAGAAGATTTAGGCAAATTTCCAGATCAAAACATCGCTTATAAAACGTCAACTGTCTTGACCGGTCCGGCGTCAATTATCTTGACCGGTTGTCGCTGAGTTATTCTTCCTGTTTTATTGCTGTTTTTCTTCGATAGCTTTCCCCCTGTAATTGAATGATATGTGAGTGGTGAACAAGC
>JAKVCY010000010.1 GCA_022448425.1 Thalassotalea sp.
AACAGTAGAAGCAATAAGAGTTCTCTTGCTCATTTTGGACATAGTTCCCAACCAAATTTCTTATTTGAATCCTCGCCGATAGGAAAATATTCGGGCAAGGGGCGTATAAAACTTTCACAATTTTGTTTCAGGAATGTAGCCCTGACATTAATAGCCAGTACTACGAACGTATTATACTCACATGGATTGTTACGTTTAGTCAAGTAACTCCCTGTTTACACTTCACAGTAATACTGCTATCTGCTGGTTTTACAATCAGTTTTCAGCGAAGTTACAATTGCGAGCAGTTGTAAACGTTCGTATATTCCTTAATCGATTAACGTAAACTCATCAATATTTCGTTGCTTTTTTCAAAGGTGCCTTTGGTTAAGTCGCTTTAAACCAACCTGTTAATGCATACCGCGGCTGTTGAGCGAACGGAGTCACATAGCTAACGCTATGGATGTGTTTAACATCAAAGAGACTCAATGTATTAAATTCTGGAGCCCAGCTTTCGGTAGGCGTACCATCTTCTTGATAAAATTGTAACAGCCCACCCCAGTCTGGATGCCATTGCGGCGCTAAATTAACTACATATGCAAGGCGGCGCTGTTCGCGCTCGACAACATCCTGATGACGTGTGAGAAATTGCCCTGGTGTGTAACGGGTAGCTTGGACACTTGCGGTACAAATATCATCAAAGCCACTGAGTTCTCTCGCCCACTGTAGTACCCCTTCACTATTGATCCAATCGTAAAACTTACTCATTTGCGCAATACGTTCTGTTGATGTGACTAAATGCCGCCCATACACAAAGCCAATGCCTTTAGCCGCATTAGACATCACTTCTGTATTTATTGCCTGTTTCGCTTGGTTGTCCATTGCTTTCCAGGCACTTTGAGAAATTGACTCGTAACGACCACCGCGTACTAACGCCATCTCGAATGGTACGTCGTTAGTTAAGCTCAATAGAAGCTTTTCGGCATGCTCCTGCGTTAGGAAATTTTTTATTCGTACTTTTCTTTCTTTGTCGAAAGAGGCTTTTACATCAGCTTGAGACAGCTGACTATTCATACCATCAATCATCTATTTTCCTGTTTTATTTTGCTTTGTTACGCATTTCTTGCGAAGCGTTTTTTCATACAATAGCGTTGGATTGTACAACACAATTTGATATTAATGACGTCATAGTCTCATAGAAATAAAATTAAGAACAATATAATGACAGAACCGACTTACAGTCATACCGTAGATGAGAAACCGATATGGGTTTTTGATAATTTATGCTCAAGAGATGAAGCAACTACTGTCTTTCAAGGTCTAGAAGCAAGTGCGTTTCGTCATAATGAAGTTGCACGCCCTGATACAGTAGATTATAAACACTGGGCGGTAGGGTTGAGCGAAGCACAAATTGCAGGTTTACCTGTTTATCAGCGTGCTATGGCACAAATAACTGAAACAACAGGGAAAAAGTATCGCGCTTACCGTGGCTATGTTAATTATGCGTCGTATGGCGATATGCTGTTCACTCACACGGACTGCTTACCAGCAGCCGACGAGTTGACTGTACTTGTTTACATCTGTCCAAAGTGGGACATTGAGTGGGGTGGTGAAACACTCTTTTATAATGAACACGACGACTGCGTTTTTGCCAGTACGCCCAAGCCCGGACGAACAGTGATATTTCACGGTGCCATAAAGCACGTGGGTAGGCCACCTAATCGAATTTGCTATACCCCACGATATACACTCGCTTTTAAGCTAGAACCTGCGATCTAGAATCCAATACACATATAAAGTTATAAGCAGCCTATACTACTTATATTGTCGCGTTAGGTTACCGCTAATACCAAGGGTGACATAACGCGGCTAAGCGACCTTTTTCCTTGCTCACTACGACGCTGTTTGTTTTGGCACAATATCAAAGGCCACTGTCATTCTCTGGTTTTCAGTTTCAATTGCGTTCGTTCCATGCCAGAGGTAAGAAGGAAAGAAAACAACGGTACCAGCCTCTGGCTTAATCGCGTAATCTTCATCCATCAATAAGCCGTTTATATCTGGGCGTCCAAAGCATAACCAGCCATTGCCCCCTTGATTAACTTCTTCAGGTACGTCGATATAAAGCACACCACTCAACCAGCCCTCTGAATGATAATGAGACTTGTGGAATCCCGATTGTCGAAGCCTTACGGACCAGCTTCCTATAAAAGTAAGCTCATCACTTAACCTTGAAAGAAAGGGGTGCTTTTTCTCGGTTTTCAAACTCGCTATAAATTCTTTTGCCCTTTTTTTTAGGGCGCTGCGTAAGCTTTGTAATAATTGATGTTTGCTGTCTAACAAATTCTCGAACGTTTGTGAGCCGTTTCTTAAAGACTGCCCTATTGGATGCCTTTCGTCGTTATGTAAGGTTGAAAGATAGTCCTTTAGTTCCTGTATAAAGTTTTTATTTGTTTCACCGTCTGATAGAAGCTTAGTAGCGTGGACAAAGCGCTGATAATCACACAGTTTTTTATACTTAGTGCTGTTGCCGTTCGCCTTATAGGCGGTAGATAATAGTGTCCAATAGCCCTGATTAAGTGGCGCGATACGACAAACCTTTTCAAATACTACAATAGCGTCTTTGTATTTTTTTAAGCTTAATAACGCATATCCTTTTTCAACGAGAAGTGCGACGCTGTCTCCCTGTGCGCTTTTTAATTTGCTTTCACTCAAATTTAGCGCTGCTTCAAATTCACCTAGGTCTCTAAGAGCGCAACTTAACTGAGCAGTTGCTGTAATGCTAGTGTTCTTATCTGTGTGGTCTATTAACTTTTCAAGCCAATAACGCGCTTTTGAAGGCTCACCGATGCGCAACATTAGTTCACAGTATACAACCACAAGATCAGCATTTTCGACTGACAATTGTTTTTCAAAAAAAGCAAATGGCGACGAGACGTTCTTTATCCATGCGAAGTGGGCATACTCTTTATTTAATCCGCTGTCGGTCGGAAAACGAGATAATCCTCTCTCGTATACCGCTAATGATGATTCAGTATCACCGTTGAGCCCTATAACCGCGGCTAAGTTCTGATAAAGGAGTGGCGTATCGGCACTTGATTGGACAGCATAGGTAAGTGCTAGCTCATAATATTGAATCGCCTCAATTAGCTTTCCCTGTCCTCGCTTCAGGTTACCTAAATTATTCAGCGCTGTGACATTACGGTTATCGATATTAATAACTGACGTTAAATACGCTTCTGCATTTTCTACGTCGTCTATTTCTACAGTAATAGCAGCAAGCAATATATGCAGTGAAATATGGTTCGGACGTACCTTTAAGAGTTGTTCACCAAGTCGAGCGGCTTCACGGTGCTTCTTTTCCGCATAGAGCGACCGTGCAAGGTTGTATTTATAATCGAAAGACGATGCATTTATACTGCTGGCTTTTCTAAATAGCTGAGTAGCCTTTATTGCATTTCCACTTTCTAAAAGAAAGTTTCCATAGCTATTCATAAGGTCAGTGGATGAAGGAAACTTTTTTAATCCTTTTTCAAAAACTTTCGCTGCTTTTTTTTGCTCTGTCAGTTTGCGTAACGAACCACCATATAATTGAACGACAACAGGGTCCACATTCACAAGCGCCGGTGACGCCTCTAAAGCTTTAACAATGCTTACAAAGTCGCCTTGCTTAAATGCATTAATAAGCTGGGGAATAATAATATTAGGTTGACCTTGCATAGTCTTAGTAAAACCTCTTGTCTAATACGGAAAGCGCACCAAACTGTGCAGACCAATTTGAATATTCGCGCATCAGTAATTGTATATCTTGCTTTTCTAATTTTGTTAAATGAGGATTCCAAATATCAATTATCAATACAGCCCTTGCTTCACCAGCTGGATTTTCCGCACTGTGTACAAAGCTATCATCAAAAAGTAAAGCTTCAGTTCCAGCACTCCACATTCTTTTCTCACCCGCGACTTCTAAATAAGCGTTGTCGTTCACAACAAGCGGAATGTGGAGTGTCCACTTTATGTTAGAGATACCATAGTGAGGAGGAATATAAGCATCAGGCTTTAACACCGAAATCACAACTTCGGGTGCATGTGTAGGGCAATGCGCTAACAAAGGCGAATTAAACAATGATCTGACATCATTCGGGAGACGTTTAGCGTGATCCGTGAAGTGCCCTCCTTTCATTAAATGCATGGAAGACCAATTTTCACTTAGTCTTTTCCAATCATCTGATTTTGGCACCTCTCCTATCTCATGCACATAATTATCGTTCGCATATTTTATACAAGAGAGAAAGGCTTCTTTAGAAAAGGATAGTTTATTAACTAAATCTTGAAGCCCTTCCACTTCACTAATTGCTGAAAATGGAGATGAAGGTAAATCAGGTATAAATAGAAAGCTTGGTTTTTGTGCTTTATGTTGAAAAACCTTATTTTCAACGCCACATAACATATTCACAGCTTGCTTTATTCTTGACGTGCTCCCTATTTGATGACAGGCATTGAATAAGGCTCTTCGTGCCAAGTTGGCGGCATTGTGAATATGAGTCGCCCTAGACTTTGTAAGGGGTTCTTCAGTTTTAGGTGATAAAAACTCGGGGAATTGCTTGAACAAAGACGCATAGACCAACAATGCTGAATCATAATCAGCTTTCTCAACCAACGTTGCAATGTTTTCAAGTAATTGAGTGATGTGCTTATTATTGTTATTCATATAAATATGGGAAGCGTTTTGCTTCCCATATTAACCTAACGGAGTGTTGAATTACAGGTCGCTACCGCCTGTTTCGTTTCGTCCCTGCATACGAGTCCATGCTTCTCGTCCCGCTTCACGCATTTGCTCACGCTCTTCTACAGAGTAACAAACACGTTGCATTCGGTTTGAGCCGATTTTTTTCTCCATCTTACATACCATGCCATCGTCGCCATCATCATTCTTGGCATAGTTTGAAGAAGAGTCATTGCTCGTTGAGTTACAAGCAGTCATAAGTAAAGCAACAGAAGCTGCTAGTAGTACGCGTGGTAGATTTTTCATCCATGCTATCCTTTAGTATAATTTCCGTACATAAACGTACCATAGTTTGTTGAGCATTTCCTAATCCATTTTGTAACTAACCATTTATTTTTGTCTAAAGTTTGTTCACCCGCATGATAGCTATTCAAGAGCGGTTGATCCTGTTCATCAGAGTTGGGAAAAGTGAGCATCATTCCCCTGAATGGAGCAACTTTTAAATCTAGCTTTGGAAACACAGTACAGCCGCCAGTTTCGAGTGTATTTAAATAAACTAAAGCGGTCTTAATACGCTGCCCTCCATCTTGGTAGATTAAAGGGTCTTGACCAACGCTTAACGCATCATAATGCGGCTTGTACTCTTGGCCGGGTTCATAGCGCAATAAACTTAATGCTTCTCCCTGACTTACATGGGTATTAGTGAGAGTGGCAATTGTGGCATCTAGTTTACGTGTAATCCAATCCGCGACTTCTGGCACTATCGTCGCTATATAACTGGTTCTGACACTATTTATGCTGCCTTTACCAGTTACAGGATCAATTACCATTGAAGGCTCAAGCATGGGCGAAAACTTGACTGTGAAATAATGGCATTCAAATGGAGACAGTACGCCGTCATACACAGTTACAGGAAGGGTACTTTCAACAACTTTCGGTTTTAAGTCACTTGAGCTAAACCGAGTGCTCATCAAAGTAACTAATTCGTCATCGTTTATTACAGCTTGGTTTCCGCTCACAAAACTTTCGATTTCTAACTGTTGGTAAATATTAGGACTTTTTTGTGATAGTACCTTTGCGAGATAGTCAAACTCAGGACTTTTTATCGGCATGTAAGCAAGTAATGTTAAACATGCTTCAATAACACCTTGCTGCACCAAACTTAATAGCTTTTCGACAACATAACTGGGAGATGAATACAAACCTCCAAAGTATCCAATTAACAATTGATGATATTGCACAATCGGCCTATCGGCATTGGGAATTTCATCAAGATACTCTACTGCGCGATTCGGCTGAGAACTGGACAATTGATAAGCATAGTCTAGGGCAGCATTCATGCTTCCTGTAAGGCCTGCTTTTCGTAAATAATTCATTGCGCCATCAAAGTCAGACTTAGCATAAGCTTCGTTTGCTTTTTGGATAAGTTCGTCAATCGTCATTGCTTTCTCTTCTTAAACGAAAAAAGCCTCCGAAGAGGCTTTTTATTAGTTCATTCTACACTTCTATTAGAAGTTCACGTTTACGCGTGAGTAGAAGAATTGTCCAGGGATTTCGTACATAGACGGGTCGAAGCTGTTAGCAAACGTCGAGTAAGAAACTTCTGGGTCAGTATCGAATAAGTTGTTCACACCTACAGTGATGCGAAGATTATCGTTAACTGCATAACCTAGTGATACATCGTGGTAAGCCATTGCTTCTAGCTCGTTGAAGCTGTTGCCTTCTTCAGCAGTTGGGTCAACTGGATCGCTACATAGTTGCTGATCTAGTTCACCGCCGTCGATTTGACATAGCTCAGTAGTGTTACCGATGTAACGCATTAGCCAGTTAGCTGTCCAGTCATCGTAGTTCCAAGTAAGTGACAAGTTAGTACGTAGACGAGGAACTACGTCACGGTCACCCGCTTGACCTGCGTCGTTGAAGGTCTCTGAAGTACCGCTCACTGGATCAACAACAATTAGTGAACGCTCATCGATGTATGTACCATCCCAGTTCACACGGAAATCACCGTATTCAGTTTCGAAGTTGTACGCTACGTTGTAATCGAAACCAGAAGTAGTTTGACCACCTAGGTTGATTTGACCGTTGAATAGGTCAACAACGTTACCGCCTGAACCACGAGTAATTAGTGAACAAAGTGTCTCACCTGTCTCAGCACACGCATTAAGGATTGTTTGCGCACCTACCGAAGATACAGCGTTGTCAACTTCAATATCAAACACGTCAAACGTGATTGATAGACCATCTAGCTGCTCTGGAGAATACACGAAACCATAAGTGAAGCTTTCTGCTTCTTCCGCTTGTAGATTTGCGTTACCACCTGTTGTGATACGAATCTGTGAGTTTGGCTGCTGATAAGAAGCTGGAATACCCGCACAACCTGGAAGGTTAGGGTTAGCCGCTGCACCGCCGTTACATGGATCCGTTAGTGGTGGGAACGCATCACTGTTACCGCTGAACAATTCAGTTAGTGATGGAGCACGGAATGCTTCTGACCAAGTACCACGTACTAATAAGTCATCATTGATGCGCCACTTAAGGCCAACTTTAGAGTTAGTAGTATCACCGAAGTTGCTGTAGTCAGAATAACGAGTTGCTAGTTCTAGGTCTAGTTGCTCTACGCCAGGCATATCTGAAAGTAGAGGAACTGCAAGCTCTAGGTAAGCTTCTTCAACGCTGAAAGCACCTGAGGTAGGCAGACGTGCGTTACCAGAAGTGATACCCGCAGCGATGATTGCATCAGGCTGGTCGTAACCTGACTGCCAGCGTTTCTCGTAACCCGCAGCAAATGCTAGGTAACCCGCTGGAAGCTCCATTACTTCACCAGAGATATTTGCAGAGTAGCTCTCAAGCGATGAATTAAGCTCGTCTTGCGCAGTAAAGGTGATGTAATCAAGCATTTCTTGCGTGATGGTACCTTCACCGATAACTTCAGGTGCACCACCAAACAGGTTTAGTGGAACACAATCGCCAGTACAGTTAGCAGGGTCACCGATTGCACGTGCAACGCGGTCCATGTTTAACAGACCTTCAGTAGACGTGTTCTGCGTGATGTCAGCGTAGGTGTAGTTTACATCCCAGAAGAACTCTCTGTCAGCAAACTCGAATACACCTTCAAAGCCACCGTTGAACTGGAACTGGTCAACGTTCTGTTTAAAGCTACGGAAGCCCGCTTCCATCATACGACGGCCGAATAAGAACATCTCGCGTGCATTTGGATCAGCGTCAAGTACGTCTTGATCAGTTGTTACGTCAAAATCGTAAGGGCTAAATGGGTTATTTGCTGATAATGTAAAGCCAGTATCACCGAACGCTGTACCAATAAATAGTGGAGTAGGCGCAAGAGCCTGCTCTGACTTACGGTTACCGTAGAAGCCCGTTACGTTAACAGATAAATTGTCTGTAAGCTCATAACGTGCCTGAGTATAGATGTTAGTACGTTCTTGCGGTGTAGACAGGTAGTTGAACGGCGCAAAGTTGAAACGACTTGTTGGCTCAACCCATGGCTCTAGACCACCGTTGCTGTCGCCTTGCTGGCTGTAAGCATTGCCGTCTTGGTCAAATGTGAAGAAACGACCTTGAGGAGGAGCAGATGAACCACCGAAACCTTCTGGCGTACCGAACGTAGGTACTGCAGAGATTTCACGGTCGCCCGCTAGTGTTGGCTCTTCTTCAACGTAAGAGATGTTGAAGTATACGTTGCCTTTGTCGTTAGCGGTACCGAAACCGATATCCCACTGTTCTTTATTACCGTCGCCTTCGTCCCACTGGCCAACATAGCCAGATGCTTGAACGCCTTCGAAGTCCTGACGAGTAATAATGTTTACAACACCAGCGATTGCATCAGAACCATATACCGCTGAAGCACCGTCTTTAAGTACTTCGATACGCTCGATGATTGCAGCAGGGATGTTGTTAAGGTCAACAGAACCGCCAAGACCTGGAGCCCAACGCTTACCGTTAACAAGAACTAGTGTACGGTTTGAACCGATACCACGGATGTTGATAGTAGTTGTACCATTACCACCGTTGTTGTTGTTGGTGTTGATAGCAGAACCCGCAGAAGGGATTGCTTGAAGAACGTCACCGATCGACGTAACACCGAACTTTTCGATGTCAACACGTGACATTACTGTAACTGGGTTTGCACCTTCGATGTCGGTACGACGGATACGAGAACCTGTTACTTCGATTTTTTCTACTGCGTCCGCTGCTTCTTCGGTTTCCTGTGCGTTAACTGCACCAGTGAAGCCGATAGTTGATGCTGCACCGAATGCGCACGCTAACTTCACTGACTTAGCCAGCTTAGAGTTTGTAAACATGTATTGTCTCCCTGGACCACTAAAACTCTTAGTGTGTTTCTTAAATCGTTTATATAACGAATTATTATTAGTAAGGTCAAAGCCTCACTTTGATAATAACCACATCCTAAGCGAACGGTCAACTGAGATCAGACGGGTGTTCTACAAAAGTTCAATTTTTTTTCGACTTTTTGTCTCCTTTTGTAAATATTAACTTACATTTAACAAATAGAGCACAAAAAACGCACTTTCCAGTTCATTTTTTATACTAAATGTTAAAAAGGCGCGAATCACACCTAAAGTATAAGCCGCGCCCTGCTTTCAAGCTTTCTTATTCCCGCTATCTAAAACGAGTAATTTACGCTGAAACGAACATATCTAGGTGTTTGCCATGCGGTCGGCAGACCGTAATTAGGGTTAACATCAGGGTTTGTTGGATCAGCTGAGTTTTCATCATCGTATATTTCGTTAACTTCTGTCACACGGTCGTTGTTAAGCAGGTTAAAAATATCTGCACGAACTACCAGTGTTTGCTCTTCACCGATATCGATATTGTATGATGCAGAAACATCAATGGAATAATAGCTGCTGGTGCGGCCACGGGAGCCACGAGGCGCAGGCTCACCGCCGGCAAAAAATGACTCTGAATCATAAGCTTGAGCAAAAGTATCTGTTGGATGGTAACCAAACGCGTTGATCGGACGACCAGTCCAGAACTGAAGGTTGGCACCAAGGGTTAGATCTTCAGTCACAGCGTAAGCGCCGTAAAGTTTAACCTGATGACGTCTGTCATTTGGTAAATCACCGTAGGCGTTATCAAGTAGTCCTGGTTGGTCAAATAACGTTGTTAAACCTGCATCATCCTGACCGTTGTCCGAACGTACATAACCTTCGTTGTTACCCCAGTTATGAGACCAGGTGTATGCCGCGTTTAGCATCCATACACCGTCCCACGCTCTTTGCCACATGAAATCGACTGCAGCATATTTACGAATAGAGTCTGGGTAGCGCAAGTCTTCCGCTGATAAATCCATGTAAACTAGCTCACCTTCAGCCCCCGGTAACTCGGTAGTACCAATGCGCATATCAGAATTAGGGTTAGTTAACACATACTGATGAAAACCTCCCCAGATATCAGATACATCACCGTAGCCATTTGCTGCCGCCCACTCAATAACGGCCGCATCAATCGCCTTATCTTCGATGGTAGTAGACAGCTCGCGATATGTACCTTGAATTGACATGCTCCATTCGTCGTTCAACTGGAACTGATAGCCTGCGATAAATTCATCCGAGTACATTGAATCTAAGTTCTGATCTACGATTTCATCGGGCGATTTCGCAGTGCCATCAGCAAAAACATCATCGGGCTGAGTTTTAGCACCTGTAAGGTTAGGGATGCCCAAAGCTTCATCAGCGAAGCCTTCAAACTCGTAGTACTCTTGTGTATAGGTCTCAGCGCCCGCTAGACGAATATTCGTGTTTGCTGCAATAGGTAAGTAGTATCTGCCGTAGCTCGCCCATGCTTTAGACTCGCCATCACCAAATACGTCCCATACTGCACCTAGACGAAGTGCCCACTGGTTATCGAGTTTAGCGAAAGACTCGCCATCAGCATTAAAGTTTTCAAATGTATCATTGCGAAGACCTGCGTTAATGACTAGGTTGTCAGTAACCTGCCATTGGTCTTGAATATAAAAAGCAAAGTTCTCAGAGTCGAATTGACCACCTACGTTATAGTCACGATAGCGAACCTGATAAATTTCTTCGTTAGCTGCGTCACTATCATCTACGTAGTACAAATAGTAAGCATTACCAGAGTTCACAGTGTTACTATTAGAGGTTAGTTTTTCGTAGTCAACACCAAAACGTACTGAGTGGTCGCCCACGTACCAGTCAGCATCCAATCGAATAACTTCACGTTCATCATCACCCTGTTCCGCGGTGAAATTAGCCCATGTGTTAGTTGGAACAAACGCTGATGTGCTGTCATAGCGGTAATAAACAACTGGGTTGCCGTCTAATTCGCTTCGCACAGTTCTGTCTTGTTTGTTTATGCCATACTGAGCAGATATTGAGAAGTCATCATTAATGATGCTCGTCCATTTTGCCGTATAGTTTAAACCGCCTTCATCTTCATACCCCACACGACCATTCACGTAATCACCGCCGTCGACAGAATCATAAGTTGTGATTTCTGTAGAACGCTCATCAGAAAAAGCTGTAATTTCAAGAATATTGTTCTCTGTAACGTACCAATCAAGTTTAGCTACCCAGAATGCATCGTCATCTTTTTCGAAATAGCCGTTCTGTAGTACACCGTCAGACGTGTTTGTTTGCGCACCTGCGTAGTTGTTTTCTGCTGAACGAGGGTTGAATAACGCATAGAAGAACAACTTATCTTCAATTAACGCGCCGCTTGCCCATACGTTAACATCCCACTCATCCACTTCATCTTGCGTGTTGTCAATACGGTACAAGCCATTTACGTTATTGCGTGAAGAGTCTCGTTGTTCACGAAGTGCGTCTGGCTCCCAGTAGAAGTTGGCGCCAGCTTTAAACTCGTTAGTACCACTTTTTGTTTTAGCGTTAATAACACCGCCTGTTACTCGCCCAAACTCTGCTGAATAACCACCTGTTTTAACTTCAAAAGTTTCATACATATCAAACGGTGGCTCACTTGAGCCTACGCCAGTACGGAAATTAGTGATATTCAAACCGTTGATGTAATAGCCGTTCTCGCCAACTGATGCACCACCAATTGAAGGTAAATCACCAAAAGCTGAATCGCCCTGAGTAGTACCTGGTGCCAATAGCGCAACTGAAGTTAAGTTGCGTGGTACTGGTACTCTATCGAGCGTTACGCTATCAACCACGATGCCCGTGCTTGAACTTGTTACGTCAACCATGGCAATAGTGGTACCGGTAACTTCAATGCGCTCTACGTCATCGCTGGCAAGACGCATGTCTAAGTTTGTTTTTCCACTAATACCTACTTTTACAGAATCTTGAATAGTAGTGCGAAACCCGTTCTTTTCGGCTGTAACTTTGTAGTTACCTGCTGGAAGCAATGGAAAACGGAAATTGCCCGATTCATCACTTTGTACAGAACGCGTTAGGCCAGTGTCTAGGTTTTCGATAGTAATGGTAACGTTTGAAAGGTTACTGCCATTCACTTGAACAGACGTTCCCTGAATTGAACCATTGGTGTTATTTGCTAAAGCTGGTGCAGTTGCACCTATTGACAGTGCGACTGCTAATGCAACCGCACTTCTCTTGATTTGATACATGTACGTATTCCCTGGTTAGTCATAGTTTAGTATTAAGCTTTTATGAAAAATCAATTAAGCCAACCTAAACCTTTGTATTTATTGAAGATAAATAATTTTATCCGAAAGGATAATTGACTAATCAGAGAGCGATTTGCAGCTTATTTTTGCGAGACTTGCGACGAAACAGTGGTTTAGCAAGACGACTTGTTGAACCCGTCCACATTTCAACCTAAACAATTAATTTTTATGCATTTTTTCTAATACCTCAAGCTACTGCAAATAAAACCCCAAGTATTTACGCACTGCTTCGGGCAATTCAGGCAACACACTTTTAGGCAGTAAAAAAGTTGCCATGTTGAAAAAGTCCAGAAAGATACGATTGGACTCGGTAGTTTTCTTTAGATAGTGGTGACCGGAGGAGCCGCCCGTCCCTATTTTAGTACCCAGCATACGCTGAACCATCATTGCGTGACGATAGCGCCATATCGTTAACTGTTCGTCGACTTCAGTAAGTGCTGTGATTAATTGAAATGGAAGGTTGAATATTGGCTCTTCAGAGTATTGCTTTATAAATAACGCGGAAAGCATGGCCTTATGGCTTAAACGGAACTTATCTTCACCTCGAAGTTTTTCAAATTTAGTTTCATCAAATAACGCATCGAAGTTTTCTTTAGTGGCTTGAAGATCTTTCAGCTCCTGACGCTTTTCCGTCGCCGACAACATATCGCTCGAAGAAATAGTATGATGATCATCATTTAACATCTCGTCTGCTGCATTTTTATAATATTGCCAGAAGTCGAAAGCTTCTGTTTTTAAAAGGGGCATCCGAGAAAGCCAATCATCTACCAATTCAAACAGGCTTGGTTTGCTTTCTAGGCTTTCGAGCAGTGCCCGGTCTTTATCGTTAAGTCGGTTATAAAAGCTTTGCTTGTCGAAATCGATTCGGAAATCACGTTTTAGACCTAGAGAAATTTCTAAGCGCTTAAACTGTATACTTTGGAAGCCAGACGCAGGAACAAGATAATCTCGAAACGACAAAAATTGCTGTGGCGTCATGGTTTCCATAATAGCAATTTGGTCATTCATAAGTTTCTGAATTTGTATGATTCGCTGCAGTCTGTGTACAACTAGTGTTAGCTGTTGGTCTTTCACTGTTTCTTGGTTAAAGGTATCGATAACCGCATTAAGTTCGTGAAGTACCTGTTTGAACCACAGCTCGTAAACTTGATGTACGATAATGAACAACATCTCTTCGTGCGCTGCCTCGCCGTATTTTTCACTTTGCAATTCCTGCGCGCCTAGTACTTTGTCTATATGTAAGTAATCACCGTAGTAGCATGGCTCTATATTTTTTTTCATTTTATTGTTGCCTTATTACTGATTTGAACTGTGTTAATCTAACACCCCCGCCTCGACATCCACAGAATACAAGCTATACATAGTAAGGTTACACAGTTATTAGTTATGTCTTAGCACTGTAGCGTAAACGAATGTATCCATTCCAAGCTTGAAGGCTTCGTATAAGCTAAAGACTCTTTTAAGTCTTAGGCTTGTTGTGTAACTTATTGCTTGCACACTATATAAACTGCTAAAGCACGATGCTTACGAAAATTATAAGGGGAACGAAGGTGAAACTAGATGATGACATTCACAACTATTATGAACACCTAGTCTTAGAACGAATTTCCAAGCTTGGTCTTGATACGACTAAAAGTCCCGATTATTTGGCGGATTTATGCTGTCTCGCGCTAAATCAGGTTCCGCCGCGTTATATTCGATATGAAGTTGATATGGCATTTTACCTGCCGCAAAGTGAGCGCAATCAAATGGAAATGAATGTTGAGCACGCGATTAGCAAAGCAATAAAATATTTAGACGAAACAGAGAAAAGTAAGAAAGAAAATATAGAAGAAGTAGAATAAGATATTTGGGTGGCGGGCCTCCAGCCACATCCCGGCACATGAGTCGTCTGCTGCGGCTGCTCCCTTCCAGGCCTGACCGGGTTCACAGAGTATCATTGCGGGAGGACCAAAAGCCCACCATAGAAAATTGCATTCAAAGCAAAGTCATTCGCCCCTGCTTGAATGCGGGGCGCATTATGACTATTTGGCCATGAGTTTTCAACCCTTTATGGAAAATCTCTCTTCAGCGATAACATTTGCTACACGGTTAGTCGCCGCTCCCTCTTTCTCAGCGCGAGTATAAATTTCTTTAAGCGTAGCGCCTATTTGTTCAATGTGTGCACGAAGCGCTTCATTTGAACTCGATTCCATACGCTGATGGAAAATATCAATAACACCACCGGCATTAATAACGTAATCTGGCGCATACAATATGCCACGCTGCTGAAGTAACTCACCGATATCTTCGCGAGCAAGCTGATTATTAGCAGCACCAGCAATCACTGTTGCTTTAATCGCTGGTAGCGTTTGGTCATTTATTGATGCACCCAATGCACATGGTGCAAGTACATCCACATCTAAACTTAAAATTTCCTCTGGCGCTACCGCAGTTGCGCCGAACTCAGCTACCGCTTTCTCTACGCCCTCAGGAAAGATGTCTGCCACATACAATTTAGCACCATGTTCATGCAGATGTTTAGCAAGACGATAACCAACGTGTCCCATCCCTTGAATAGCAACACTTACACCATCAAGGCTACGTTTCAAGCCATATTCTACAGTAGCCTTAAGACCTACAAAGACGCCATAAGCAGTCGACGGCGCCGGGTTTCCATCTGGAATTTCACCAGCGTAATGGTACTGAGCTTTGACACCCGCTATGTAATCAGACTCTGTCGCCATGGTTTGCAAATCAGTTACTGAAATTCCCGAGTCTTCAGCAGTGAAGTATTTTCCCCCCAATGACTCTACAAATTTCCCCATCGCTTTCATCATTTCTGGCGATTTTGCTTTTCGGGGATCACCAATTATTACAGATTTTCCGCCGCCAAGTTCTAAATTGGCCATGGCAGCTTTATATGTCATCCCTTTAGACAATCTCAATACGTCGGTCAACGCTTCCCCACTATTAACATAGGGCCACATGCGACAGCCGCCAAGCGCTGGGCCGAGGTTAGTATTGTGTACAGCAATAATGGCACTCAGGCCCGCTTTCTCGTCGTGATAAAACGCAACGTGTTCGTGATTATCGAACTCTGGGTGATCAAAAACTGACATATTTTCCCTACTAATACTGTAATGAGTTAAAGCCAATCCAAGCTTGAGCTGTCACGAATTCTAAACGGTGCTCTTTTGGATTGAAGTGAGAGTCTGATAACGATTTGCGATACACTTAATCAATTAGCGTCGGCCTCGCAATGATCGTCAACATTTTACAAAGTGTATCCGATGATTCTGAGGACATGCCTTGCAAAGTTTGTTAATGAATTTTACAAACTGAAACGCAATAGAATTGAATACTATTTTTCTAGGACAGCTATCCTAGAATTTTTTTTGATATATAATAAACATCATAAAAACGACGGAAACAGTGTTAATGAAATTGGATAAGTTTGACCGTGAAATTTTACGCGTGCTTCAGCAAGACGCCACGGTATCAATGGCAGATTTAAGTCAACGTGTTGGATTATCACACACTCCATGTTGGCGCCGCGTTAAAAGAATGGAAGCCGACGGAATTATCTTAGGCAAAGTTACCTTGCTTAACAGCAAAAAGCTGAACCTGGGCGTATCGGTTTTTATCTATGTCACGCTTAAAAATCATGATGGTGATTCGCTGACCGACTTTGAAAATGCAGTTCAAAATATCGATGAAATAGTGGAGTGCCACACTACTAGCGGCGAAAAAGACTATTTACTCAAAGTAATTGTGGAAAGTATTGAAGAATACGAATTCTTACTTAAAACGAAATTGACGCACCTTCCGCTCGTGGATCATTTAAGTTCAACATTCGCATTGAAGCAAGTCAAAAACACCACCGAACTTCCAATCAAACGTCAATAGCAAAAACTAATGGGGTCAGAGTCATAGCTAGTACTTCTGACCCCATTATTTATGACTCTAAAGATTAAAGTGCGTCGGTTTGATTCTCAGGCCTCGCCTTTTCAAATGCATTCAGCTGATTACAATTATCCGCTATTTTACTAATTAGCGGGTAGCGAGTCATATCCACATTAAAACGCTGTGCGTTGTACACTTGCGGTACTAAGCAGATATCAGCAAGTGTAACGTCAAAGTCGAAGCAATACTTGCCAGCTTGAGTTTGTAGGCGCTTTTCAATTCCATCGAAGCCCAGTGTAATCCAATGCGCAGCCCACTTAGCCACATCATCTTGAGAGGCCTCAAAGTTACCTTTAAGCGCATTTAATACTCGAAGGTTGCCTATGGGTTGGATGTCACAGGCGATATCTTGCGCTAACGCTCTTACTCTAGCACGCTCTGTTCTGTGCTCTGGCACTAGCTTGTACTCACTTTCATACCGCTCATCAAGATATTCGATAATGGCTAAAGATTGATTAAGAATGATATCTTCGTCTTCATCAACAAAAGTAGGGACAAGATGTGCTGGATTTAATCGTGAATATTCACTGCTATGTTGCTCACCGCCGTTGTTGACAAGATGTACTGGCACATACTCGTACTCGACACCTTTTAAATTAAGAGCAATACGCGCTCGATACGACGCGGTTGAACGCCAATAACCGTAAAGCTTGATGCTCATTCTAATACTCCATCGGTCAAACATATAGCCAAAGAAAGCGCCAGTGATCGTTATGCATCAACGCTTTCTCTTCTATAAAGTATAGTGCGAAAAACAACGAACAGCCCTGTAAATAAGGGCCTGCTCAGTGAACAAAAGGATCGTTGCCACTTTTACCACTTACACCTGCTAAATCTTTAGTTCAGTGGTTTCACCTGTTGCTCGATAGCCCCAAATACTGAATTGCCCTCTGTGTCTAGCATTTCAATGCGAATACGATCGCCAAATTGCATGAAAGGCGTAGAAGGTTTTCCGTCGCGTATAGTCTCAATCATGCGTACTTCAGCAATACATGAATAACCTACCCCGCCCTCTGCAATGGATGAACCATGGTCTGTGCCCTGTTTGTTGGACACCGTACCTGAGCCAATAATTGCTCCTGCCCCCAAGTTTCTGCTCTTCGCGGCATGTGCAACTAACTGGCCGAAGTCAAAGGTCATGTCTTGCCCAGCATGTGGTTTGCCAAACAGTTCTCCGTTATAAGTTGAGCGTAACGGCAGGTGAACTTTACTCTCTTTCCATGCATCGCCTAACTCATCTGGTGTTACTGCAACCGGCGAGAAACTAGAAGCAGGTTTGGATTGAAAGAAACCAAATCCTTTCGCCAGTTCACCGGGGATCAAGCCTCTAAGGGATACATCGTTTACTAACATGATAAGACGAATGCGCTCAGAAGCTTGCTCAGGTGAACATGCCATCGGCACGTCATCAGTAACAACGGCGACTTCGCCTTCGAAATCAATTCCCCAGTCGTCACTTGGCAGTATTATGTCATCAAGAGGCCCAATGAAGTCATCTGAGCCACCTTGATACATGAGCGGATCAGTCCAAAAACTCTCTGGCATTTCTGCATTACGAGCTTTTCTCACTAACTCAACGTGATTTACATACGCACTTCCGTCTGCCCATTGATACGCTCGTGGTAAAGGCGACTCACAGCGCGAGGCATCAAACGGAACGCTATCGCAGGTGTTGTCGTTAAGTGCTTGGTACTTCAACTGAAGCTGGGGTGCTATCTCTTTCCAGTTATCCAACGCTTGTTGCATTGTTTTTGCAATGTCCTTTGCACTGCAAGCGCGAGAAAGATCCTTCGACACTACCATCAGGCAGCCATCGCGGGTTTCGTTTTTATAGGTAGCTAGTTTCATTGTTCTTTCCTCGACATATTTCTTTTGCTTGGAACATGTGCCTAATCTCTCAGTTTGTAAAATTTGAAATGAGAGTCGCCTTGCTGCGCCAGCAGATGGTAAGCATTGTGTGGATACAGTTATGCCACTAGTTGGTATGTGTTGAGAAGTGTTTGAGAAACGAAGTTTTGTTTAGCTGTAAGAAAGGGTGTACGCTCAATATCGGTTACCGAGAATGAAAGGCGCTGATTATCTGCTTCTTAGGCGATGTAAATTTATCGTAACGGAGGCGTAGCCTTACTATAAAGCATCAAGCCGTATTGCCCTTTGTCATTAAGGGCTGTTGATCTTTCGTGATTAGTTTTTGACCGGCATGGTAAAGCGTTATAATTCGTTTCGCCAAAAATAAATTAACAACTCAATACCATGCCAAGACTAATGCTAACTGATAAGCGGTGGCAAAAGCTACTTCAAG
>JAKVCY010000100.1 GCA_022448425.1 Thalassotalea sp.
GATTGCAGAGAATGGTTACTCTCGACAACTGCGTCCTGCGTTGTCCTAATTCACCACATCCATGTGGTTCCATTGTCAAAATCAATAACGCAGCATATAAGCCTTTTAAACTCGCCCTCTGGGAGCTTGTCAGGAAAGTGATAATTTCACAAATTTCCTCGTTGGAGAATGACTACAACAGCATAAATTTGCTTTATTCTAACTTCCCTGACATAGCTCTGAAGTGGTTAAATATTTATTTCAATTGGTATTATTTGTTATCTCGTTTAGCAAGCATGTAAATGAAAGCGACAGCGATACATGTCCAAACGACTACCCAGACAATTTCTGGAATACCCGTAAGCGACGCCAATGCAGCACCATCTCCACGATGTCGCCCATCAACTAAATAAAACGGACTAAATAGCGCATTAAGTAAAACAGTCAAACCAGTTAACTGTAAGCCGATGCCAAACCATTTACTGTTGCCCAGTTTAAATTTAGCGAAAAATAAACCAATTAATACCACTAAAATAATTAAGGTGAGTAAATCTCGAACCCATAGCGCCGTACTAAGTACAAGCAACGCCACATTTAGCGCCACTACAACCTGCGTTGTACGTATGTTTACGTTAGCTAAACTATAAAGCACGGCCCCAAATATCGCCGCACCGGTGTACCCCATAAAGCTAATAAAAAATCGACTGCCGCCTTGTGTTGTACAAAGCCCTGCTCCATTAGGAAATAACTGAATAGAAAGAACATTCCCTCCAGACACCAAAGCAACTAATCCATGACTAAGCTCATGAAAATAACTTTCAAGCCAATTAAAGGGTAAAGAAATCAAGGGGATTTCTCTAATCACCGCGGCTGATATTAGAAGTAACCAGAAACTATAACGTTGAAAGAATGAAGGAGAGGCGTTAATTGATGTCATAAAAATTAGGTTGTAATGCTAGTTCGTTAACGTGAAAGCGAACAGTAATATATTACTACCTAGTATGACCTTTTTTAGGCGTAAACATCAACACCCAGTAATTGCTGTACTCTGTCTCGTTGTTCGAGACCGCCAACAGCTTGATAGGTATTAATCGCAGAATTATTGCGTGCAGATGGTCTATCATAGCTAGCGTTTTGACCTTCAGAGCGGCCACCAGGTTGACTTCCGTTCCTACCATTGCCATTTGAATCAAGGCTATCGCGAGGAATCAGTTGTTGTGATGGATTATTTTGCTGACTATTTTCTCGTTCAAGAATCGCAATCGCGTTCTCGTCGATTCGGATGCGATTAACACGTTGAGTCGACTGTTCTCGATTTTCACGCTCGCGCGCTTGCTCAGCAGCATTTGCTTGCTGCTGATTGCGGTCGGTCTGACTAAGTTGACCAGCAATCTGTGAAGAAAGGGAGGCATTGTTAACTTCCATATAAATAATCTAGCAAAGCTTGCTTAAATTAGCGACTCTTTCGCATAAAAGCTAAGAGCCGACAATTATTCACGCCCCGGTAATTTCTTCCACGATACGGTATCACGCACATACACAGGTTGGGCTTGTTCCGCTGGCTGTGTTTCACCTTTTTCAAACAATTGCTCAGCAAGAGGTAACATAAATTCAGCGTTCGGATATTGCACTTCAATGTTATCAATATTCTGGCAAAGCGTTTCAAAGTTCGCTTGGTATGCATTCCAGCCAGTACCTGCGCCAAACACTTTTTGTTCGCTTGCTGCTAGCCCTGATAAATGCTCTGCAAACATTTCAGGTGGAAGCACTTTCTCTTCACCAATAAGCTGCATTACACCAGCTTCATCAACTTTATACTGGCTACAGTAGACTTCTGACATCCGCGCATCAATAGCAACGCTTGCCTTTTGCTGTTTATATTGCACTAACACTTGCTGCGCCATAGCTTGCATTGTCGAAACACCAATTGTTGGCAAATCAGCGGCGAACGCTAGCCCTTGAGCGACTCCTATACCGATACGCACGCCGGTAAAGCTACCCGGTCCACGACCATATACAAGAGCATCAAAGTCGTTTAATTGCGTTCCTGTTTGCTTTAGCAATTCATCGACCATAGGAAGCAGCACTATGCTGTGCGACTGAGGGCAAAGTTCAAATTTACTGGTAATTTTATCGTTGTGTAAAAGCGCAACAGAGCAAGCTTCTGTCGACGCATCAATAGCTAATAAATTCACGAATTCTGGTTCTCACTGTGTATCGCTGATAAAAAGCTCTCAGCGTAAGCTAAATCTCTACTGCGTTTCATATCTGGCAGACTACTTAAAAATACACCGCCATAGGGGCGATTAACCAACCGATCATCACAGATAACTAAAACGCCCTTGTCACTGACATCGCGAATTAATCGCCCTACCCCTTGTTTTAGTGCAATGACCGCTTGCGGTAATTGGATCTCTGCGAACGGGTCTTTTCCCTGTCTTCGCGCATCTTCGCTTCGCGCTTGAAGCAAAGGCTCATCAGGAGAAGCGAACGGTAGTTTGTCTATAATAACACAAGTTAATTTGTCGCCTCTAACATCTACGCCCTCCCAAAAGCTTGCGGTGGCAAGCAAAACGGCATCAGTGTTATCGATAAATTCGGTTAACAAATTACGTTTTGCCATTTGCCCTTGTACCAACAACGGATTGTCGATGGTTTCAGCGAGAATATCTGCCACCAAATTCATCATGCGATAGCTAGTAAACAGCATAAAGCAACTACCACCGCAGGCCTTAATCAAGGGTACAGCCAAATCAACCAGTGCTTGTGGGCGCTTTTTATCATTAGCATCAGGTAAGTAGCGAGGCACAATTAATTGCGATTGATTCACGTAATCAAAGGGACTGTCGAGCATTAACGTATTGTCTTGCGATAAACCAAGCGGTCTTGCGAAATGCTCGAAGCCGTTGTTCACTGCAAGTGTTGCACTGGTGAATATCCAGCCAGCTTCTGAGTCAGCTACAACCTTACTAAACTTATCAGCAATTGACAGCGGTGTTTGGTGCAAGGTGATATGACGACGCGTTGTTTCAAACCACAAACTGACTTCAAACGCTTCAACATCTGCAACAATATCGTATTTTGCTAGCAGCTTAACAGCGCGCTCAAAGCAGTTATCGACTAATTCATTGCGAGATACATTCAATTTCAATACTTGATATAAGAAATCCAAGTCTTCTTTGATATGTTCAAATGCCTGACGAATACGGCTATTTTGGAGTTTTTCACGCCAATTTCCTCGTTCAGGGTCATGAGCAAACATCAGACGAAAATCTTGACAGGTACGTTCCAGCTTTTCGGCAGCTTTACCTAACTGCTTAACGTCGGTTACAGAAGTTTTATAGGCTTGAATCACGTCGCTGCAGAGTTCGAGCACCTGTCTCGTCGAGAACGACTCTCCAAAATATTCACTGGCTATATCGGAGATTTGATGAGCCTCATCAAAAATCACAACATCAGCTTTAGGAATTAATTCGCCAAAACCGGTATCTTTAAGCGCCATATCAGCGAAAAATAAATGGTGGTTAACCACAACAACATCCGCTTCAATTGCTCGCTGTCTTGCTTTTACTAGGTAGCAATCTTCAATATGTGGGCACTCTCTCGCCAAACAGTTGTCTACCGTGCTGGTAACATAAGGGAAAATCGTAGAGTCTTCAGCGATTGTATCAAGTTCACCAATATCACCGTATTGAGTGCTATTTGCCCATTTTCGTACGTTTACAAAGTCAGCTAATCCTTGGGCATCAAGTTGGCCACGCGAGTGCTGAAATTGTTCCATACGATATAAGCAAAGGTAGTTTGCTCTACCTTTAAGCAGTGCCATTTGCGCATGAGTCGCCAGCGCTTTTTTTATTACAGGTATGTCTTTGTGAAACAACTGCTCTTGAAGTGTTTTTGTTCCCGTAGATACGATGACTTTTTTGTCAGACATAAGCGCAGGAATAAGGTAAGCAAAAGTCTTTCCCGTTCCTGTTCCGGCTTCAACAATTAGCGTCGACTGCTTTTCTATTGCACGTTCAACTTCCAACGCCATATCAAGCTGCGCTTGGCGTGGCGAGAAACCGTTAATGGCTTTTGCCAGTAAACCTTGAGAAGAAAATGCGAGCGTGACCGATGTCATAAAAAGCGTCTAAAAGTAACAATCGGCGTATTATATCGAGAGAAATTAAGGATTAAACAAAAATATCGAGGTGCTTAATCTTTTTGACTTTGTCAGCATCGTCTTTTGCACTGCTTTCGCTATCCTCTTCGTACTCTATGTTGGCAACGTGAGACTTATCGATGGCATCTGAAAGCGCTGTTTCGTTCTCCGCTGCATGAGTATGTTGGTTGGAATGCTGTAGTTCCTCAGCTTCGTCGTTGTCCGAGTGAAGCTGTCTTTCCGCATGTTGCTGGGTAACAATGTACGCTTCATGACCATCAAGGTGTTCTTGCTCTTCATCCAAAGACTTTAATTTAGCATCCTTTGCTAAGCCTTTTACTCTCAATTTATCTGGCTTGATTTTATTGGGTGCCACACGGGTTAACTGTGTTGTAAAAATATCCATTACCTACTCTCATCAACCATAGAAAATACGCTAATTCTTGCCTACACATTCACGTTGAGACATTAACTTTACGCTCATTGATAATGCTAATCTGGTGAACATAACCACTAACTATTTGGACAATAACAACGCTTGCGGCGTTCACTTTTTGGCCACTTTTAATTATGACTATACGCTATGTATCGGCCATATCTCAAAAAACCTGAGAAAGCTCGTGGTTGAACCAAGTGTTCACCTCGCTCTTTCAACTCAATACTTATTTGGATGACTGGCGCTAGGAAATGGAGAGCTGGCTTGCTTAGCGCAAAAGTGCATAACATAGTCACTAATTGTTAATAAAATAATCACAATTAACGCTTGCATGAATTTTTCAATGCCAGTATGGTAATTGGCAACTAAGAGTTGTTGCTCTAATCTTCTCTTCAAGCTGTTTCGAAATAAGGTGTATCGCGAAAGGCGAGACCAAACGAAAGCATAGAAGAGACACAGATAAGATTTATGTAGGAAATCAAATGACATTAAACCTCAGCACAATCCATCATCACCATCATACGGATTAGCCGCTCAGGTTTATTCGCTGAGGGGCTATGGGCTCTCTCAGCGGCATGTGAATTCTAAACAGATTCCAAAAAACCCCGAAAGAGTCAAACTCTCTCGGGGTTTTTTACGTTTTAGGACTTTTAAATTTAAGTTTACCCATACTAGGAAATGGAATCATGACTACAGAAACACGCTTACGTATCGCCATGCAAAAATCTGGTCGTTTAAGTGACGAAACACAGCAATTATTAAAACGCTGCGGCTTAAAGCTTAACGTAGCCGACAGAAGGTTACTTGCTCATGTCACCAATACGCCTATTGATATTATGCGTGTTCGCTCAAGCGATATCCCCGGCTTAGTAATGGACGGGGTTTGCGACTTGGGTATTGTCGGTGACAACACCCTTGAAGAAACAGCTTTAGAACGCATCCTACTCGGCGAAAAAGCCGAATACGTTAAAACAACAGGATTAAACTTTGGCGGCTGCCGTCTTTCACTTGCTATGCCAGAAGAGTTTGAATACCAAGGTATAAAGTCGTTAGATGGCTTGCGCTTTGCGACCACCTACCCTCAATTGCTTAAGCGATTTGCGCAAGAAAATGGTATCAATATTGATTTCTGCCTATTAAAAGGCTCAGTTGAAGTTGCACCGCGCGTCGGCCTAGCTGACGGTATTTGCGACTTAGTGTCGACAGGTGCCACGCTTGAAGCTAACGGTTTAAAAGAAGTGGAAGTAATTTATCGCTCTAAAGCATCATTAATTCAGTCAAGCACGACAATTAATGCAGAAAAGCAGGCAATTCTCGATACGCTGCTACCACGTATTCAAGGTGTGATGAAAGCTAAAGAAAGCAAGTACATAATGCTACACGCGCCAAAGAACAAGATTGAAGAAGTCAGCAACTTAATGCCAGGCAAAGAAACGCCAACAGTATTACCGCTAGCAGGACGCGATGACCTTGTCGCTGTGCACGTTGTTGCTACTGAGACCTTCTTCTGGGAAACGATGGAAGCACTTAAAGTGCTTGGCTGTGACTCTATCTTAGTAATGCCAATCGAAAAAATGATGGGTTAAGTCATGAGCTTGGAAAATTCAAAGACAAATCAAGGGGCACAAGCCAAGCTATTGGCGACGACAGTTTGGTCTAGCTTAAACGAGCAAGATAAAAACAATGCCCTTGCCCGCCCGGCTATCAGTGAAAGTGGGCTGTTAGCCACACAAGTGGAAAACATTATTAACCAAGTAATGGAAAACGGTGATAAAGCGCTAATGAATCTAACCGAACGCTTTGATGGTGTGAAGTTAGCGTCACTTAAAGTTACGGAAGCACAAGTTGAACAAGCCGTTGCAAGCTTGAGCGCTAAACGACTTGATGCGCTTGAAACAGCTTATGGTCAAATCAAACGATTTCACCAAGCACAAAAAGCTGAAGATATCACTGTAGAAACTTGTCCTGGCGTCACATGTACACTAAAAACAGAAGCGATTGAAGCAGTTGGGCTCTATATCCCTGCTGGTTCCGCACCGCTGCCGTCTACTGTGTTAATGCTAGGCGTACCAGCTGAACTGGCAAACTGTACACGCAAAGTACTGGTTTCGCCTCCTGACAAGAATGGCGATATTGCACCAGAAGTGTTAGCCGCAGCAAAACTTTGTGGTATCACAGAAATCTACGCTGTCGGCGGTGCACAGGCTGTAGCAGCGTTAGCATTAGGAACAGACACTATTGCGCCAGTCAATAAAGTATTTGGACCGGGGAACCGCTTTGTTACCGAAGCTAAGAAGCAACTTTCACAACAAATTCCGGGGTTTGCCATTGACATGCCAGCTGGCCCGTCAGAAGTGTTAGTCATTGCTGATAAGCAGGCGAATGCCGGATTTGTTGCAGCAGATCTTCTATCACAAGCAGAGCACGGTGAAGATAGCCAAGTGGTGCTGCTTTCTGATAGTGAAAGCCAGATCGAAAATGTTCGCGCTGCTATTGCCGAACAGCTAGAACAACTGCCTCGTGCCGATATCGCCAGAGCTGCGCTAGAAAAAAGCCGTCTGATATTAACCGATTCGATTGAGATGGCGATTGAGGTGTCTAATCAATATGGTCCTGAGCACTTGATTGTACAAACTGAAGACGCTGACGCCCTAGTTGGTAAACTGCGTAACGCTGGCTCAATCTTTGTTGGTGCCTACACGCCTGAATCCGCTGGAGACTACGCTAGCGGCACTAACCACGTATTGCCAACTTATGGATATTCAAAGGTTGTCAGTAGCCTGTCTCTTGCCGACTTCTCTCGTCGCTACACAGTGCAAACTATTACCCGTGCAGGACTTGCTAATTTGGCCCCTGCCATTGTCGAATTGACCGATGCTGAAGGGTTAATGGCGCACCAAAGAGCGGTAACAATTCGTCTAGAAGATGACAAGGAATAGCACCATGAGTGAACAAATTAATCGATTAGTTAGACCAGAGCTTGTTGATATGGTGCCATACCAATCGGCAAGACGCTTACAGAAAGCAGATGGCAAACCGACCAGTGATTTCAACAATAAAATTTGGCTCAATGCCAATGAAGCACCGGGCCAAGGCGAATATCAATTGTCAGCTGAATGCATCAACCGCTACCCAGACTTTCAGCCCGAAAATTTAATCAGTGCATATAGCGATTACAGCCGTTTGCCTGCGGAGCAGATTCTAGCAACACGCGGAGCAGATGAAGGCATCGAGCTTATCATTCGTACATTTTGTCGAGCTTACCAAGACAGCATTTTGATCTGTCCGCCAACCTATGGCATGTATGCGATAAGCGCAGAAAATCACGGTGCGGGAATCGTAAAAGTTCCTCAAATTGATTGTCAGCTTGATGTAGATAGCATTAATTGCGCATTAAATAATGGCACGAACACTTCGGAAACAAACGGCCGAGTTAAAGTCGTTTTCCTTTGTTCGCCAGGTAATCCAACCGGCAATCTGCTGCCGTTAGCGCAAATCAAAGCAGTACTAGACGCGTCACAAGGTAAAGCCATTGTGGTTGTTGATGAAGCGTACATCGAGTTTTCTATTAACGACTCTGTGCAAGATTTGTTAGGTGAATACGATAACCTAATCGTTTTACGCACCTTATCTAAAGCCTTTGCATTGGCAGGTCTACGCTGCGGTTTTACCCTAGCGTCAGCAGAAATCATTACGCTACTGTCAAAAGTCATTGCACCCTACCCGATATCGACCCCCGTTGCTGAAATCGCTAGCCAAGCGTTGACAGGTGACAACCTAACGCTTACTCAAACGCGAGTAGCAGAATCAAACGTATTAAGAGAACAACTAAGCACTTGGCTTGCTGTTCAACCTTGGTGTGAGCAAGTATTTGCATCTGACGCAAACTTTGTGTTGTTCAGAACACCTTTAAAGGCAGCAATATTCGATGGTTTAAAGGCACAAGGCATCTTAATTCGCGATCAATCAAGCCAGCTACAATTAGCTAATTGTTTGCGCGTTAGTATCGGCAGTGAGCGAGAAATGGATATTGTGATAAAAACCATACAACAAATTGTTAATGCAGTAACACAGGAAAACTAATTCATGAAAGGGCAAAACATTTTATTTATCGATAGAGACGGGACGCTAATTGAAGAGCCACCGATTGATTTTCAAGTCGATACATTAGAGAAATTGGTTTTCGAACCAAAAGTGATTCCTGTATTGCTCGCATTGCAAGCTAAAGGTTACCGATTAGTCATGGTGTCAAACCAAGACGGATTAGGCACTGACAGTTACCCGCAAGCAGACTTCGATTTACCTCACAACAAGATGATGGACTTTTTCAGTTCACAAGGTGTTGAGTTTGATGAGGTTCTGCTTTGTCCTCACTTTGAAGAAGACAACTGTAGCTGTCGAAAACCAAAACTAGGTCTTGTCGCAGAATACTTACAGCAAGGCAAAATTAATTTTGCTGATTCCTATGTCATTGGCGATAGAGAGACTGATATGCAGCTTGCCGCAAACATGGGCATTCAAGGTATTCGCTACGACCGCGCAGACAACAATTGGACGGACATAGAACAGCAATTGTTGACACGTCCACGCAAGGCTAGCGTCACCCGCACAACCAAAGAAACTGACATCAACATCGATGTAAACTTAGATAGCACAGGCAGTAGCATTAACACTGGACTTGGCTTCTTCGATCACATGCTAGAGCAAATTTCAACGCACGGTGGCTTCTCTTTGAACGTTTCGGTTGATGGCGATTACCACATTGACGAGCACCACAGTGTGGAAGATACCGCACTTGCACTTGGCACAGCGTTAAAACAAGCATTAGGTGATAAGCGCGGCATTGGTCGTTTCGGTTTTGTATTACCAATGGATGAATGTCGAGCAGAATGTGCGATTGATTTGTCGGGCCGCCCTTGGCTCGAGTTTGATGCTGAGTTTACCGACTCTCGCGTTGGCACTATGTCTACACAAATGGTGTCGCATTTCTTCCGCTCTCTTGCAGACAGTATGGCGATTACGCTTCACTTATCGACTAGCGAAGGGAATTGCCACCACCAAGTAGAAAGTCTATTTAAAGTCTTCGGCAGAGCGTTACGTCAAGCGATTGAGGTAAAAGGCAATACGTTACCGAGTTCTAAAGGTGCATTGTAATGAACCTATCTGCTACGAATCAGAAAAATGTGATTATCGATACCGGATGTGCAAACTTGTCATCGGTATTATTCGCAATAAAACGTCTAGACTATGACGCTGTTATAAGCGATGACATTGACATCATCAAATCAGCCGACAAGGTTTTTCTTCCGGGTGTAGGTAATGCCAAGCATGCGATGAAAAATATTGCCGATAAAGGGTTAATAGAAACGACTCAGAATTTAACACAACCTGTATTGGGCTTTTGCTTGGGCATGCAATTAATGTGTCGCGACTCACTAGAAAGTTCTGTGGGTGAAACCAGCGAAGTTATCGACTGTTTAAATCTGGTACCAACATCAGTAAAACCACTTGAAGCAAATGGTAACAGATTGCCTCATATGGGCTGGAATACGTTAACCTCTGTCATTGAACACCCAGTTTTTAACGGGGTAAATGTTGGCGATTACTTCTATTTCGTTCACAGCTTCGCTGCACCTGTTAGCGACTACACAGCAGCAGCTTGCGAGTATGGCAGTGCTTTTTCAGCAGCGATAGTGAAAGACAATTTCATCGGCTGCCAATTTCACCCAGAACGCTCAGGCGCAAACGGCAGTAAAATCATAAAGAATTTTTTGGAGATGTAAGGTGCTGATCCCTGCAATAGATTTAATTAATGGTGAAGTGGTTCGCCTTTACCAGGGTGATTATGCCCAAAAAACTAATTACCAAACGACACCTGCTGAACGCCAACAAGCCTATGCTGACGCGGGTGCAAAAGTTATGCACTTTGTCGATTTAGACGGTGCCAAAGACAGTACCAAACGCCAGCTAACGTTATTAAAAACGTTAGTT
>JAKVCY010000101.1 GCA_022448425.1 Thalassotalea sp.
CGCTCACGCTCTTCTGGAGCGTTATCGATTTGTGCGAAATCTTTAGTTTCACCACCGAAAGTCTTAGTTAATACTGCAGAGATAGCAGCTGTTAGAGTTGTTTTACCGTGGTCAACGTGACCGATAGTACCAACGTTAACGTGCGGTTTCGAACGTTCAAATTTTTCTTTAGCCATTTTAAATGTACCTTAAAGATTACCAATTAAATTTAATTTTTAGCACTTAGCGACTGTTGACCACTGAGCAGCAAGGCACGTATTTTAGAGAAACAATATTCCCTTGTCAAAACAATGCCAGTGCCTTGTGCACATCACATAAGTGCGGGAAGACTTACCTTACTAAAAGGTTAGCCTCCTCGAGATTCAATAACTGAGTCAGCTACTGCTTTTGGAGCTTCTGCATATTTAGAAAACTCCATAGAATAGGATGCACGGCCTTGAGTTGCGCTACGCAAATCAGTTGCATAGCCAAACATCTCAGCTAACGGTACCAACGCATTAACTAGCTTCATACCTGCTGGGCCTTCGTCCATCCCATCGATCATGCCGCGACGACGGTTTAAGTCACCCACAACATCACCCATGTTCTCTTCTGGTGTTGTTACTTCAACTTTCATCATTGGCTCAAGTAATGCTGGATTTGCTTCCATTGCACCTTTCTTAAAGCCCATTGATGCGGCGATTTTAAACGCCATTTCGTTTGAGTCAACGTCATGGAATGAACCATCGTATAACGTGACTTTAACACCTAACAGTGGATAGCCAGCTAAAACGCCAGACTCCATCTGTTCTTTACAACCTTTCTCAACTGCTGGAATGTATTCTTTTGGAACCACACCACCAACAATTTCGTTAACAAACTCAAAGCCGTCGCCTTCGATAGGCTCCATTTTAAGCCAAACGTGACCAAACTGACCACGACCACCTGATTGGCGAACAAACTTACCTTCAGCTTCAACCATGCTGCGAATTGACTCACGGTATGCAACTTGTGGCTTACCTACGTTACAGTCAACTTTGAATTCGCGCATCATACGGTCAACGATGATGTCTAAGTGTAGCTCACCCATACCAGAAATGATGGTTTGTCCTGATTCTTCATCCGTCTCAACGCGGAAAGAAGGATCTTCAGCGGCTAGCTTACCTAAAGCGATACCCATTTTTTCTTGGTCAGCTTTAGTTTTTGGCTCAACTGCAACAGAAATAACCGGTTCTGGGAACTCCATGCGCTCAAGAGTAATAACGTGGTTTGGATCACACAATGTGTCACCCGTCGTTACATCTTTTAAGCCAATCGCAGCGGCAATATCACCGGCACGAACTTCTTTAATTTCTTGACGGTCATTTGAGTGCATTTGCACGATACGACCGAAACGCTCTTTCTTGCCTTTAACTGGGTTATAAACACTGTCGCCAGTTTGAACAACACCTGAGTATGTGCGGAAGAAGGTTAATGTACCTACGAATGGGTCTGTCGCGATTTTGAACGCTAACGCCGCAAACGGCGCGTTATCATCAGCTTCACGAACACCTTCAGATTCTTCTTTATCGTCGTTGATACCTTTAATTGCTTCAACTTCTGTTGGCGCAGGTAAGTACTCGATAACAGCGTCAAGAACCGCTTGTACACCTTTGTTCTTGAATGCAGAACCAGCAGCACACAATACGATTTCATTGGCAAGCGTACGTTGACGAAGACCAGATTTGATTTCTTCCTCGGTTAAGTCACCTTCTTCAAGGTACTTTTCCATAAGGTCGTCATTCGCTTCAGCAGCTTCAGAAACAAGGTTCTCACGCCACTCATCGGCAAGGTCTTGCATGTCAGCAGGAATATCTTCGTAAGTAAATGTCATTCCTTGGTCGTCTTCGTTCCAGTTGATGGCTTTCATCTTCACTAAATCGACGATACCAGAAAAATCTTCCTCACTACCGATAGCTAGTTGCATAGGAACAGCGTTAGCGCCTAAACGATTCTTAATTTGATCTACAACATTAAGGAAGTTTGCGCCCATCCGGTCCATCTTATTGACGAATACCATACGCGGAACAGCGTATTTCTCCATTTGGCGCCATACGGTTTCAGTTTGTGGCTGAACACCAGATGAAGCACAAAGAACAAGAACAGCACCATCAAGTACGCGCAGAGAACGCTCTACTTCGATAGTAAAATCAACGTGGCCAGGAGTATCGATAATATTGATACGGTGATCTTCGAACTGCGCTTCCATCCCCTTCCAGAAACAAGTAGTAGCAGCTGACGTGATTGTTATACCACGCTCTTGCTCTTGTTCCATCCAGTCCATGGTTGCTGCACCATCGTGCACCTCACCAATTTTATGAGATAGACCCGTGTAGAAAAGTACACGTTCTGTTGTTGTCGTTTTACCTGCATCAACGTGAGCACAGATACCAATGTTACGGTAACGCTCAATAGGTGTTGTACGAGCCACTTATATATTCCTCTGTTCTAAGGTTGCTGTCGTTATAAAGTAAACAGCGACTTCCCTTAAACTAACTTTTAAAAGTACTCAAATCGTTAAACACTTTTGAAAATTAACCACTTTTTAAGTTAACGCAATCGTCCTTGCGTTAAGTATAGAAAAGCGTAGTGACAAAAGTATGTCACTACGCTCGTCTTTATATTACCAACGGTAATGTGCGAACGCTTTGTTCGCTTCAGCCATACGGTGAACGTCTTCACGTTTCTTAACCGCAGAACCTTTGTTGTCAGACGCATCTAACATTTCGTTAGCCAGGCGCTGAGCCATTGATTTTTCACCACGTTTACGAGCTGCTTCAACTAACCAACGCATGGCTAGGGCGTTACGACGAACTGGACGAACTTCAACTGGAACTTGGTAAGTAGAACCACCAACACGACGAGACTTAACTTCCACAGCAGGGCGGATGTTTTCTAAAGCTTCTTCGAAAAGCTCTAAGTGTTCTTTCTCGTTGTTTTTTTCCGCTAAGATGTCTAGTGCACCGTATACGATTTTTTCTGCAACAGCTTTTTTACCATCAACCATAAGGATGTTGATGAATTTTGCTAGAAGTTCATTATGAAACTTCGGATCAGGTAAGATTTTACGCTGTCCGACTACGCGTCTTCTTGGCATTTTAAATTCTCCGATTTAGCTTCAGGATATTCCCAAAACAATTAAAAATTAAAAGTTAGTTTGGCCTTACTTGACGGAGAACCGTTAAGATTTAGGGCGCTTAGCACCGTACTTAGAACGGCCTTGTCTACGATCGTTAACACCTGAACAGTCAAGTGCGCCACGAACTGTGTGATAACGTACACCAGGTAAGTCTTTAACACGACCACCACGGATTAAGATAACGCTATGCTCTTGTAAGTTGTGACCTTCACCACCGATGTAAGAAGTAACTTCGTAACCGTTAGTTAAACGAACACGAGCAACTTTACGTAGTGCTGAGTTAGGTTTTTTAGGCGTAGTTGTATATACGCGAGTACATACGCCACGACGTTGTGGACAAGCTTGTAACGCAGGTACGTTACTTTTTTGTACTTGTCTGACACGTGGTTTACGTACCAATTGGTTAATAGTTGCCATTATAGCTCCTGATTAAGTTAAAACATGTGTGAATAACACAACCTAGGCTGCTAATTCACACTCTCTTAAACGTGTAAAAAATCAAACCTTTTGAAAACTGCGCAACTAGGCACAGATTAAAAGGTCGCAGAATTCTAATGGTCAAGCTTTAAGCTGTCAAGCAAAAGAAGTGAAGGATCTTATGAATCGGTAGATTTTGATCCTTTAGACGAAAAAATCTCGCAAAATGAGCTATAGAAAATTGATAGGGCTGATAACAAAAAGCCGCTGCACAAGGCAGCGGCTTTAATATCAATATCATCTGTTACCGATTATAACACTGGATCGTTTTGATCGTTTGACTCTGCATCTAAGTCTGCGTTTAACGCATCCGATAACGCTTGAGCTGCTTCATCAGCTGATACCGTTGACTCTTCTTCCGACGCCGCATTGCGTTTACGCATGCGATCTTGGTGATAAGCGTAACCTGTACCTGCTGGAATTAAGCGACCAACGATTACGTTTTCTTTCAGACCACGTAAGCTGTCTTTCTTACCAGCAACAGCAGCTTCCGTAAGAACACGTGTTGTTTCTTGGAACGACGCCGCTGAGATGAACGATTCAGTGGCAAGTGATGCTTTAGTAATACCCATCATTTGCATTTCAATTTCTGCAGGTTGCTTGCCAGCAGCTTCTAGTTCACGGTTAGCGATGTTAACGCGTGCAACTTCTACTTGCTCACCTTTCAGGAATTCTGAATCACCCGCATCAATGATTTCACACTTACGAATCATTTGACGAACGATAACTTCGATGTGCTTATCATTGATTTTTACACCTTGTAGACGGTAAACGTCTTGAACTTCGTTCACGATGTAGTTAGCAACATCAGCTACACCACGTAGGCGTAAGATATCATGTGGTGACTCTGGACCGTCGGCAATTACTTCACCTTTCTGAACTGATTCACCTTCGAATACGTTAAGCTGACGCCACTTAGGAATCATCTCTTCGTACACAGTACCGTCTGGTTGCGTAATCAATAGGCGACGCTTACCTTTAGTTTCTTTACCGAAACCAATGATACCCGTCTTCTCAGCAAGAATCGCAGGCTCTTTCGGCTTACGAGCTTCGAATAAGTCTGCTACACGCGGAAGACCACCGGTAATATCACGAGTCTTCGAAGACTCTTGTGGAATACGTGCTAACGCATCACCGATACCAACTTCCGCACCATCTTCTAGGTTAACAATCGCGTTACCCGGTAAGAAGTATTGTGCTGGAATCTCAGTACCCGCGATCATTACGTCGTTACCAGCAGCATCAACTAGCTTAACCATTGGGCGCATTTCTTTACCCGCAGAGCTACGTTGACCTGGGTCAGTTACAACGATGCTTGATAGACCAGTTAACTCATCCGTTTGGCGAGTCATTGTTAGACCTTCAATTAGGTCTACGAACTTGATCTTACCCGCTACCTCAGTAATGATTGGGTGAGTATGTGGATCCCAGTTTGCAACTGTTTCACCAGCTTCAATCGCTTCGCCGTCTTTCTTCGCTAACACCGCACCGTAAGGTACTTTATAGCGCTCTTTCTCACGACCTAACTCATCTATAACTGTTAGTTCTGATGAACGCGAAGTAATAACAACGTGGCCGTCAGAGTTGTTAACAAACTTAGCGTTTTGTAGCTTCAATGTACCTGTGTTCTTAACTTGAACAGAGTTTTCAGCAGACGCTCGAGATGCAGCACCACCAATGTGGAATGTACGCATCGTTAACTGTGTACCTGGCTCACCGATTGATTGAGCAGCTACAACACCGATTGCTTCACCTTGGTTAATAAGGTGACCGCGTGCTAAGTCACGACCGTAACAGTGAGCACAAATACCGTAATCTGTAGAACAAGTAATGATTGAACGAACTTTGATTTGGTCAATTGAATGCTCTTCAATTAGGTCACAAAGTTTTTCATCAATTAACGTGTTACGTGGAAGTAATACTTCTTCTGAACCTGGTACTAATACGTCGTCACAAACAACACGACCAAGTACACGCTCACGTAATGGTTCAACAACGTCACCACCTTCGATTAATGGCGTCATTATTAAGCCTTCGTGAGTACCACAATCGTGCTCAGTTACAACTAAATCTTGTGCAACGTCAACTAGACGACGAGTTAGGTAACCCGAGTTAGCTGTCTTAAGTGCCGTATCGGCAAGACCTTTACGCGCACCGTGAGTTGAGATGAAGTACTGAAGTACGTTCAGACCTTCACGGAAGTTAGCGGTAATTGGCGTTTCGATGATTGAGCCATCCGGCTTAGCCATTAGACCACGCATACCAGCTAGCTGACGAATCTGAGCGGCACTACCACGAGCACCCGAGTCAGCCATCATGAAGATTGAGTTGAAAGAATCTTGTGCTTCCATCTCACCTTCGCGGTTCTCAACGTGTTCTTTCGATAAGTTGTCCATCATCGCTTTCGAAACTTTTTCGTTAGCTGATGACCAGATATCGATTACTTTGTTGTATTTCTCACCCGCAGTTACAAGACCTTGGTCAAACTGTTCTTGGATTTCAGTAACTTCTTCTTCAGCACCCTCGATGATAGTGTATTTCTCATCTGGGATAACCATGTCATCAATACCAACTGATGCACCCGCGATCATCGCGTAGTGGAAACCTGTGTACATGATGTGGTCAGCAAAGATTACAGTATCTTTTAGACCAAGGTTACGGTATGCATGGTTGATAAGACGTGAAATAGGCTTTTTACCTAGCGGCTGATCAATTAGCTCGTACGGTAAGCCTTCTGGGCAAACTTGCCATAAAATTGCTCGACCAACTGTTGTATCGCGTAGTGTAGTTTTCTCTTCAACTTCACCGTCAGCATTTTTCACTTTCTCAGTGATACGAACTTTTACGCGAGCGTGAAGTTCTGCAACACCAGTACGGTAAGCTTTTTCTGCTTCTGCAGCAGAAGTGAATGCCATACCTTCACCTAAACCATTAACACGGTCACGCGTTAGGTAGTAAAGACCTAGTACAACGTCTTGTGAAGGAACGATGATAGGGTCACCGTTAGCTGGAGAGAGTACGTTGTTCGTCGACATCATTAACGCACGCGCTTCTAATTGCGCTTCAAGTGTTAATGGTACGTGAACAGCCATTTGGTCACCATCGAAGTCAGCGTTATATGCCGCACAAACTAATGGATGTAAATGAATTGCCTTACCTTCAATAAGTACCGGTTCGAATGCTTGGATACCTAATCTGTGAAGTGTCGGTGCACGGTTAAGCATAACCGGATGCTCACGAATTACTTCATCAAGAACGTCCCAAACTTCAGCGCCTTCGCGCTCTACTAATTTCTTAGCAGCTTTAATGGTTGTCGCTAAACCACGCGCTTCTAACTTGCCGTAGATGAATGGCTTGAATAGCTCAAGTGCCATCTTCTTAGGAAGACCACATTGGTGAAGACGTAAAGTAGGACCTACAGTGATTACAGAACGACCTGAGTAGTCAACACGCTTACCAAGAAGGTTTTGACGGAAACGACCTTGCTTACCTTTAATCATGTCAGCAAGTGATTTCAGAGGACGTTTGTTAGAGCCTGTAATTGCACGACCACGACGACCGTTATCTAATAACGC
>JAKVCY010000102.1 GCA_022448425.1 Thalassotalea sp.
AATAGCGTTGCAAAAGCAAATGCAATGATCAACCAATGGTTAAATCCGCCAGAATTGCCATAGTCCATAAAGTGAAGCTTCATCATCAGATCTTTCAATCTGAAATCATCATTGGCATGGCGAAGCACTTGGCCTGTAATATTATCTAAATAAATAGTTGTATTATTCTCATCCTCAACGACAACTTGCCACATAGGATTTTGCTGCCTCACGTGGTCAGAAAATGGAGGCTGAGATAACACTGGAGTAGTTAACTTACCCTCACCTGAGTAGGAGCTTTTTGCCAAAGTTAGTACTTGTTCTTCAGACAGATTAAATGGCTTTGCTGTTACAGCATCAAATAGCTTTGAGCGGCGCTCTTGGTAGCTATGCTGGCCCTTATCGAACACAAAATGATAGTAAGGCTGATGTAAAATCCATATAAGTTTTACTTCTTGAGGTGCTTCACTAGTAATGTCTTTAATAGGTGTAAAGATAAAGTCTGTAATGTTACCTTCATGATGGTAATGAACTCTAAGCTCATTACCACTTGCTTTACTGTGATCCATCAAGTTGAAATAAAGGCCCGTTCCCAACCAAATAAGCAGTTGTAAACCAACCACTAAAGAAAGCCATTTGTGTACTGATGTATTTAACTTAAATAGTCGCATCAAATGATTTCCTTTTTATTTGCAGAGAACACTCGAAAATACGTCAAAACGGCACCAGCAATAGCGGCCATTAGCCCCAAAGTTGCAACCAAGAACAAAAACCAGTTAGATACATTTTCACCATCATCGTAATCCATAATGTGGAAACGCCACATCCAATCAAACAACCTCCAGAAATCATGTCGCTTGGCAACAAGTGCGCCTGTTTGTTGACTGATATAAAATGTCGGTGTGGCGAATTGGTCAAACGTTACTTTCCAAACGGGTAAGTGTCTTGGAGACAATTCAGCAGGCATATCTGTTGCTGACTTAATCAGCCTTATGCTGTCGATGTCATGATTCATTGCGTAATGGTATTGCGCGATTTCTTTAGCTTTGACTTCATCAACAGGTGGACGAACAGCCCCAGTTTTAGCGTCAATTGCTACTTTCCCCTGTTCTCCATTAATAAAAGAATACAAAGGGTCGCCCATGCTTTGGGTAAGCCTGACTTGGCTAGCTTGAGGGTAATCCGCAGCTAGTTTTGCAATGGAGTAATCCACACTAGCTAAATCTATTTTGGCTTCCTCAATCTTAGCCAAGGTTTCGCCGTGTATATAGTGAATATCCATAGTCACCATATACACACCAGTAATAGACCAGAACAGAAATTGTATTCCGACAAAAGCCATTAGCCATTTGTGGTACATCCTAGCTTTTCTAAGCATTGTTTTTTAGCTCCGAGTTAGAAAGTTCCTTGTTAAAGGCGTTTACTTCGGGCTTTTTAACGATTGAATAAATCGCGGGTAAAACAATTAGAGTTAGCAGGACTGCACTTGTCATCCCACCTACCATTGGTGCAGCAATACGACTCATTACCTCAGAGCCTGTTCCTGTACCATATAAAATAGGCATTAGGCCGATAATGATTGTCGCTACTGTCATCATTACA
>JAKVCY010000103.1 GCA_022448425.1 Thalassotalea sp.
GTCGTAAAGGTCTTGAGGATCTTGAACAAAGTCCGTTGCAGCAGCATCAATGTTAGATGGGATAAAAAACAGATACACGTATAAAATTATGCTTTTAATGTCTATTTTATAATTGTCTTCTTAATTCATGACGAGAAATGAACCGTAAAGCTGCGCTCGCAATTAAGCGTGACGTTCTATCAAAATCCCACAAAAACTTAACCAATCTTCTTTTTTTGGAGCTCGCTCGCAACGATTTCATCAGGATTTAACCCTCTGCATATCAAAAGTTTGCACAACGTAGACATTGTGCTTTAACGCCGAGCTTTATAATACGTGCTTGCAAACAGAGGTTAATCCGTCATTCCGCAGCTAATTTCAGAATTAAAACAATGTGATCCAGTGATCGTTTACAGTAGTTAGTGTGACAGAACTCTTGACCGCGCTCCCCAGTTTTGATCTATTACTGTTATTTAACGGTCATTTATTATGTCTGCTGCTCAACCTGTCATTAAACGCCTAGACCACTTAGGGCTAATCGCTGCTTTCTGTCATGAAGTCGATTTACCAGGCATTATTGATCGCATCATTCCCAAGTACTCGGAGCACAGAGTTTCACATGGCGATGCCGTTTTAGCAATGATTCTTAATGGTCTTGGCTTTCACAGTAGAACGCTACATATGTTCTCTGACTACTTCGAGACGAAGCCTGTTGCCAAGTTACTCGCTAAAGACATTGAAGCACAACATTTAACTGACGATGTACTCGGGCGCACGTTAGATGCTTTATATGAAGCAGATGTGTCCGTACTCTATCAAGCGATTGCAGAGCATGTCGTTGATAAACTTGGACTTAAAACAGACTCTGTCCACCTTGATATCACTAGTTTTCATGTCGATGGTGAATACGCCCAAGACGAAGAGCTTAACGCTATAAAGTTGGTAAAAGGCTACAGTCGAGACCACCGTCCAGAGCTAAATCAAGTGGTCCTTGAGCTGATTTGTGAAAATCAAGCAGGCCTACCTGTTTATATGCAAGCGCTCAGTGGCAACACCAATGATGCTAAGGCATTTTCAGAGGTTACTAAACGGCATATTCATTGTCTAAAGGCAGCTCAAAACAGTCGTTACTTTATCGCCGATGCCGCTCTATACACCGAAGAAAGCATTCGTTCACTGGATGAACAACAACAGAAGTTTATTACGCGTGTTCCAATGACCATTAAGTCAGCCAAAGAAGCATTAATGAGCCTTGAGCCAGAGCAGTTGAGCCGTGTTGGCAATGGCTACTCGGGTTGCTGGGTTGACGCTGACTATGGCTCGGTATCACAGAAGTGGCTGTTGGTTCATAGTGAACAAGCCGCCAAGCGAGAAGTAGCAACGTTCTATAAGAACTTAGACAAAAATATCACCAAAGAGCTGAAAGCGCTGGGACAATTAATAAAAAAGAAGTTTGCTTGCGCAGTGGATGCCGAGCAAGCAATGAGCGACTTCGCCAGCCAGTGTCATTTGCTTGGCTTTGCGCAACCAACTATCGTTAAAGAGCCAATCTATTCAGGCCGCGGTCGGCCGAAGAAAGACGCAAAGCCAACGGGATACCACTATTTCATAGATGTTACGCCTTATACCGATCTAGAAAAAGTGAAACTGGCCAAGCTTAAGGTAGGTATGTTTATTCTTGCAACCAACGATACTAACTATGCCGATCTAACAATGGCTTCGTTGCTTGAGCATTACAAGTCTCAGCAAAAGGTAGAGCGCGGATTTCGCTTCTTAAAAAGCCCCGAGTTCCTAACATCATCAATTTTTCTGAAGAAGCCTCAGCGAATCGAGGCACTGCTGATGATCATGACGCTTAGCCTACTCGTTTACGCTGGCTTAGAGCACAAAATCCGAGAGAGTTTGGCTAAGACCGAGGAATTCTTTCCTAGCATGGTGAAGCACAAGACAACAAGCAAACCGACGGCACGTTGGGTATTCTTAAAATTCGAAGGTATCTACACTCTCGAATTTGGCAGTCAACGCTTCATCACGGGTGTTAAAGAGCATCAGACCCGGCTACTCAAGCTTCTTGGAATACTCTATGAAGCGGTTTATTCCTAAAATGGCTGCGGAATCTCGGTTATAATAATTATTATTAATCTAAGTTAAAAAATGTATATAATTTGTAATGGTAGAGTTTTTATAGCTAACAAGCATTAGTTATTCCTAATGATAGTCTCCAGATTACTAGTAAGTAGAAAAAGTCCTTTAATAAGGAGTTCAAGAAGGTTACCGAGCTATATCACAGTTAGATTAACGCCGATTTTGCTACTTGTTTTGACGTTAAGATTACGCTATTCATTAAATTGAAATCATCAATTGCATTGTGAGGTTTCGCACTAAATCCCAAACGTTACAAAATCTGAAAAACAAGTTATCAAGTGTCTTGCTTAAGCTTAGTTAGTTTGAACTCTTAAGTTATTGCGATTTCAAGGCAATATGTGTCATTCCGATTTTTAACAACCGATAGGTATTCGAAGCCTTGCACGATAAGGTCTGCATCTTCCAATTCATCCTCTTTATGGCTAGTGAGTAGCGCGACCGTAAAGCATCCAGCTCTTTTCGCTGATAACACGCCCGAGGGGGAATGTTTGAATGCTAATTCAAGATGGGAGAACGTAGCATTCATATCATGGCTCAAAGTTGCTCGCTGAACTCACCACACTGATTGCATTTGTAGCCTTGTTTATAGAAAAAAAGTGGAAACCCTAACAATATGAACACCAGAAATGCAGGTCGCTTTCCTTTTGTGTGGGCGGATAGATCACTACTTCCACAATGAGGGCAAAGGTCTTTTTTCTCTCCAGCGACTGCGGAGTGAGTTTCAAGGCTTTCAGAGAAGTCACAACTCAGGATCTCGGTTGCTTCCTCAAAGTCCTCTTCCGAAACCATTAAGCGAACACCACCAATAGCGTTGGAGTAGAGCCATTGTGTATTCACGGTATGCTCATCGGCGATAAAGCTCTGAATACCAGCACTTTCAAGGTTTGCTTTGGCGATATGTGCTTCATGTGGAAAAGAAAACCTCGCTACGACAATCATGAACTTCTCCTTGTTGTATGACGTTGACCGGACAACTTTTCGTCTTATTTTGGATGGGCATTGTGCCGTGTTAGGTCATCCATCTCAATGGTAAATGAATAATATTTTCAATAATTTAAACTTGTTGCACATTGATTGAGTTGCTACTAGGTTTTCATCCCTGATCATAGTACCTTGTGGGGACGCCGTTTATTGCCTGTTTAGTTAGGCGTTATATTTGATTTAGGAAAAAGGTAAAGATGGAAATTACTTTTCGAAAGATAAACATGGATGACGATTTCGAGCTATGTGTTGCATCTAGGAAGGATGCGTACTTTTGTAGCTTCGGACACTATGATGGCTTCGAGGACTTCATCAGTGGCTATCGTGAGCGAGTCTTGGAACGATTATCGACATCAGGTTGGTTCTACATTCATATATTTGTGGATGGCGAGTTTGCTGGGCAACTCGAGTTTCGTAGTTTTTCGCCCGAGCCGGACACGGGCTATGTGCACCTTATTTATCTAAAACCGAATTTCCGTGGATTAGGGCTTGCCCCTAAAGTGCAAGAGTATATCGTCAGAACGTTAAGCCAGGCGGGCTGCTTGCGTGCGGTACTTTCTGTAAGCCGAACGAACACGAGGGCACTCACTTTTTATAAGCGCAATGGTTGGGAGTTCACGCGTAGGAACCCGAAACACGATGAAACCGACTTCTATCAACTTTGGATAGGTCACACGGGTTACGTTGAGTCTTGATCAAACGGACTATCTGGCGCAAAGCGGTAACAGCAGGATAGGTTCGAACATTGGAAGGGCGCTTTTCAACTATCAGGAAGAGCGCCTT
>JAKVCY010000104.1 GCA_022448425.1 Thalassotalea sp.
TTTTTAATGAATAAACCAGCTAAAAACCATAGTTTTATCATGGAATAGGTTTTTCTGACGCGTTAAATGTGTAAAATACGCATGATATCACGTATATCACGCGAGCCGTTGGATCCATTTAAGAGATTTATTATGAAAAAACTGTGTTTGTTGGTATTTATGTCTTTAGGTTTAAGCGCAACTGCAATGGCAGAAGGCGATGCCGAGGCAGGTAAAGCGAAATCAGCTGTATGTGCAGCTTGTCATGGTGCTGATGGAAACAGCATGATTGACATGAACCCTAAGATTGCTGGCCAGCATGAAAAGTACATTGTGAAGCAACTTATGGAATTTAAGCTTGCTTCACAAACCGGTGGTGAGGAAGGCCGTAACAACGCGGTAATGAACGGCATGGCTGCTCCACTTTCAGAACAAGACATGAAAGACCTAGCGGCTTACTTCTCAAGCCAAGAACAAAAGCCAGGCGAGACACCTGAACAGTACGTTGAAGCCGGTCGTGCACTTTATCAAGGTGGCGACGAAGAGCGTGGCGTAACAGCATGTATTGCATGTCACGGTCCTAAAGGTAACGGTATGGCGCTAGCGGGCTTCCCTGATATCAGCGGTCAACACGCTACTTACACTGCATCTCAACTTAAATCATTCCGTTCTGGTCAGCGCCACAACGATATGAATGGCATGATGCGCGACATTGCGATGAAATTAACCGACGAAGATATCGAAATTTTATCTAACTATATCGCGGGCTTACACTAAATCGTATTGTTTTTGAGCACTATTGTTAATTAATTGTTACCAATTTAGTTGTATTTTGAAAATATTCGTGTAATCTAACGGCTGAGTTTGTAGGAGCCTTTGAAAAACTACAAGCTCGATAACAAGAATAATAATAAAAATACAAACATGGATGACGGGATAAAGAGCCAAGAAGGCCAAAAACAACAATAGCGCTCTGCTAACAATAAGAATAAGGGGAGCAAAGCTAGGGAAGCCAAATACACATAGATGTGTATAACGGGAGAGGTGTCATCTGACACTCATACAATGTAAGGTGATGGTGAAAACCATCACCTTTTTCTTTTTTTACAGCCTCATTTTTTAACTATCTTTTTACGCGTATTTACTTCATGCAATGCCCGCTTTGTTTACATACAACTTCAATTACGCACTACGCTAAAGACAAAAAGCGTGACTATCTGCAATGTGGCAATTGCCAATTGGTGTTCGTAGCACCGTCATTCCTACCTTCTAAAGAGAAAGAAAAACAAGAGTACGATTTACACGAGAATCATTTCGAAGACGAGGGTTATCGTAAATTCTTAAGCAAAGTAATATCCCCTATCGCTGAACACATTACCCATCATAGTATTGATAAACCGCTTACAGGTTTAGATTTTGGCTGTGGCCCTGCAGCCGTTCTTGCAGATATGCTTGGCGAACAAGGTATACAAATGCACACCTTCGACCCTTTCTTCGCCAACACGCCAGAAGTGTTACAACGCACTTACGACATAGTAACGTGCACAGAAGCAATAGAGCACTTTCATACGCCACATAAAGAGTGGCAGCAGTTCAACTTACTTGTGCAACCCGACAGCATTATTGTGGTTATGACAAAACGTGTAATCGATAAATCGCGCTTTTTACAATGGCACTACAAGAACGACCCTACCCATGTAAGCTTTTTTAGCGAAGCCACATTTGAATTTTTAGCTCAGCGAGATGGATACGAGGTATCTTTCCCTACTGCCGACATCGCGCTTTTCAAAAAAATATAACCATCAAACAATCAAGCATCATTGTTTTTTTAAAGTGTGCCCAAACATCAGCATGCTTGTTCAATTCGCGCTATACTAGCGCTGTTTTTATTCTCTTTGTTAATTGGAAACTATGGCACGTTCAAAGAAATCTCGTAAAGTCGGTCTAATCGGTGTTCGTAAAGATCCGGACTTTAAACCAAGCGAAAACCGAAAGTCAGATTCACCTCGCCCTAAAAAGCATAAAGGTAAGCCTGCAGGTAGCCGTCACAATGTTGAGCAGAAAAAAGTTACTGGCAAAAAGAGTAATGAGAATAAAGATCCTCGTCACGGCAGTAAAAAGCCTATTCAGCTAGTAAAAGCGACGGTAACACCAACGCCGGCTCAGAAGAAAAAGTATGCCACGCCAGCGCAAGAGCTTGCAGCACTTGAAGCCGATCAGCGCCTTACTGACTTGCTAGATAAACTAGACGACGGCAAGTCTCTAACGCGTGAACAACAAGCCTATGTCGATGAGAAAATGGCTCGCCATCGTATTTTGTGTGACCTACTTGGCATTGTTGAAGAAGACGATGAAGAAGATGATATGGATCCTTTTGATGACTTAGACGCTATTAACATCGACGACTTTAAGCATTAACAATAAGCAGGACATCTTCATATGCTTTGGGCAGTACTAACGGGCGTAGCGCTTTTAATTATTCTTGGGCTAGGATTTTACGCGGGAAAAATGTTGTTCCTATTGAAACAACAAAAGGCGCGACAAGAAGCTACCCGACAATCTCGAGTAGAAAATATTACTGAAAGCTTGGTACTTATTGCGAAAGCCATGGAACAGCAGCAGTGTGATTTATCTGAAGGCGTTATCCGCATTGTTAACTTGCTAAATGCTTTACCAATTGTCGATCAGCCAGATTACAAAGCAAAGTACCCGCATATTTATGCGTTGTTCACTGAAGTAAGTGGCTTTGCTATTTTAGAAGAAAGACAAAAGCTGTCTAAAGCAGAACGACGCAAGCAGGATATTGCGCGTGAACAAATTGAATCAGAGTATGAGTCAAAGGTTCTGTCTGAATTACCTGCGCTGCAAACATATTGTGAAACGTTAGTTTAACCGCGTTTCTCATTTCTCTTTATCTGGCGACTGTGCTTTATGTGTGGTCGCCTTACTTACACAAAGGCACATTAACCCGCGCTACTTTATTGCTAGGTCACAGGTTCGTTGATAGCAATGACAGCTTACCTCGTGGTCATTTACCATGCCAACCGCCTGCATGAATGCGTAGCAAATTGTTTCACCCACAAAGTTAAAACCCTGCTTTTTTAGCAGCTTAGACATTGCTTTCGACTCACCGGTGCTGGTAGGCGCATCTCTAAAGTTTTCCCACGTATTAATGATGGTTCTTCCCTCAGTGAATTGCCAAATAAAGTCACTAAATGAGTACTTCTCTTCAATGGCGATAAAGCCTTTTGCGTTTCGAATAATCGACTCTATTTTAAGACGATTTCTAACAATGCCCTTGTCTTGCATCAGACGTTCAACGTCCGAACTGGTCATTGACGCAATTTTTTCTGGGTCAAAATTAAAAAAAGCACTTTCATAATTTTTTTGCTTTTTAAGGATCGTTATCCACGAAAGTCCTGCCTGCTGCCCGTCAAGACACAGCTTTGCAAATAGCGCCTGACTATCGGTTTCAGGAACTCCCCATTCATTGTCATGGTATGCCTGATATAAAGGGTCAGAGCTTACCCAACCGCATCGTTTTAGTTGATCTGACATAACAAATTATTAAATCCTTGTAGTTTATTGGTATATAACGCCCCTAACAGGCGTTTTTTCACCCTTTACACCTACATACTATGCCTTACAAATTGTATACTATCCCACCTTTATTTTTAGTCAGATAACTAACAAGCAGCGGATGTATGCAGAAATACGATATTAAAACCTTTCAAGGGTTGATCCTTGCGCTTCAAGATTATTGGGCGCGCCAAGGCTGCGTTATTATTCAGCCTCTGGATATGGAAGTAGGTGCAGGTACTTTTCACCCAATGACGTTCCTACGTTCTTTAGGCCCAGAGCCAATGAGTAGCGCCTATGTTCAACCATGCCGCCGACCTACAGACGGTCGTTACGGTGAAAACCCAAATCGCTTACAACATTACTATCAGTTTCAAGTAATGCTGAAGCCTTCTCCTGACAACATTCAGGAATTGTATTTGGGCTCTTTGAAAGAGTTAGGCTTCGATCCGCTAGTTCACGATATTCGCTTCGTTGAAGACAACTGGGAATCACCAACTCTTGGAGCTTGGGGTCTTGGTTGGGAAGTTTGGCTAAACGGCATGGAAGTGACACAGTTTACCTACTTCCAACAGGTCGGTGGCATTGAGTGTAAGCCTGTTACTGGCGAAATCACCTATGGTTTAGAGCGCCTGGCGATGTACGTTCAAGGCGTAGACAGTATTTACGACCTAGTATGGACAGACGGCCCAATGGGTAAAGTCACCTATCGTGATGTGTTCCATCAAAACGAAGTTGAACAGTCTACTTACAACTTTGAACACGCTAATGTTGAAGCGCTATTTAGAACCTTTGACGAGTGCGAAGCAGAAAGCCAAAAGTTGATTGAAAACAATCTTCCACTACCTGCGTACGAACAGGTTATGAAGGCCTCTCACGCTTTTAACTTACTTGATGCACGCCATGCAATATCGGTTACAGAGCGCCAGCGCTATATACTTCGTGTAAGAACGCTTGCAAAGGCATGTGCAGAAAGCTATTACCAAGCACGTGAAGCATTAGGCTTCCCACTATGTAACAAGGAGGCATAAGCGTGCGCACAGAAAATTGTTTAGTAGAATTAGGTACAGAAGAATTACCACCAAAAGCGCTTAAATCGCTGGGTGAAGCATTTGCTACTCAGTTCGAGGCAGCGCTTACTCAAGCTGATTTACAGTTCGACTCTGTAAACTGGTTTGCGGCACCTCGTCGTCTTGCCGTTTACGTATCAGGTCTTGCTGAAGGACAAGCGGATAAAGTAGTTGAAAAACGCGGTCCAGCTGTGTCAGCAGCATTTGACGCAGACGGAAACCCCACTAAAGCAGCGCAAGGCTGGGCACGAGGAAACGGCATTGACGTAGCTGATGCTGAGCGCATGGTAACGGATAAAGGCGAATGGTTACTGCATAAAGCAAATGTACCAGGCCAGCCTGTTGCGGCACTACTTGAAAGCCTTATAAACCAAGCGGTAAGCAAGCTTCCTATTCCAAAGCCTATGCGCTGGGGTAACTACAACACGCAGTTTATTCGTCCGGTACATACACTGTGTGTACTTTATGGCAGTGAAGTAGTGAATGTTTCAGTACTTGGGCTCGCAAGTGGCCGAACTGTGCAAGGACACCGTTTCCACGGTGAAGCACGTTTTGAATTAGACCACGCCGATAACTATGCAGCAGCACTGGAAAAACAGTATGTTTTAGCCGACTTCGAAGCGCGTAAGGACAAAGTTCGCCAACAACTAGAAGACGCAGCAAAGGCACTTTCGTTAACTCCAGATTACAACGAAGACCTGCTAGAAGAAATTGCTTCACTAGTAGAATGGCCAGTTGTTCTTCAAGCAGGTTTCGATGAGGCTTTCCTTCAGGTGCCTAAAGAAGCATTGATCTATACCATGAAGGATGACCAGAAATATGTACCATTGCTAGATAGCGATGGCAGTCTTTCTAACACTTTCTTATTTGTTACCAATATTGAAAGCCGTGATCCTTCACAGGTAATCTCAGGTAATGAAAAAGTTATCCGCCCTCGCCTTGCTGATGCTGAATTCTTTTTTAACAGCGACAAGAAAGAAACCCTTGAAAGTCGCCTTGAAAGCTTAGAAACCGTTCTTTTCCAAAAGCAGCTAGGTACGCTTAAAGAGAAATCAGAACGTATTTCGGCACTCGCTTGTTTTATCGCTGCGCAAATAGACGCTGACGACACACAAGCTTCACGAGCAGGTCTGCTAGCCAAAACAGATTTGATGTCGAACATGGTTATGGAATTCCCTGACGTACAAGGCGTTATGGGTAAGTACTACGCATTAAATGACGGTGAAGATGAAGCGGTAGCCGTTGCGCTTTATGAACAGTATATGCCTCGCTTTGCGGGCGATACATTGCCAAGTTCAGGTGTAAGTGCAGCAGTTGCCCTAGCCGACAAGCTAGATACCCTTGTAGGTATTTTCGGTATCGGTCAGCTGCCAAAGGGTGATAAAGATCCATTTGCACTACGTCGTGCGGCAATTGGTGTTCTGCGAATTATCACAGAACTATCGCTACCACTTGATTTAGATGTACTTGTAGCAAAAGCAGTAGATGTTTACGGTGATAAACTTACCAACACCGATACACAGCTTCAGGTAGTAGACTTTGTGTTAGGTCGCTTTACCGCACTGCTTCAAGATCAAGACGTTGCCATAGATGTTATTCAGGCAGTGGCGGCTAGACGCCCTACTAAGCCTGCTGACTATCTTGCGCGTGTTAACGCCGTAGCGCAGTTTAAAACGCTAGACGAAGCAGAAGCACTAGCCGCAGCCAATAAACGTGTGGCGAACATTCTAGCAAAGCAGAATGTAGATTTAGCTGGTGACGTTACCATTGATGCATCACTTCTTGCAGAAGATGCTGAAAAAGCGTTGTTCAATGCACTTGAGTCTGTTCAAGGTGAAGTGAACGCAGCGCTACCATCGCAAGACTATGCACGTATTCTTACTGCACTTGCTACGTTACGAAACGTTATTGATACGTTCTTTGATAACGTAATGGTAATGGCTGAAGACGAAGCCGTTAAACGCAATAGACTTGCGTTATTGTTGCTTTTAAGGCAACTTTTCCTAACGACGGCAGACATTTCAATGCTTGCCAAGTCATAAGGCGATATTTTATTGATGGGCGATTAAGCTTACCAATAAGAA
>JAKVCY010000105.1 GCA_022448425.1 Thalassotalea sp.
GGCTCTGCGAATATCACCTAATTTTGCTTGTGAAAATGTTTCTGCTGCCCATTGCGCTGAACCTGTTGAAAACACTGGAGCTGACCTTATCGCTAAATCAAAATAGATCTGATCGAGGTATGCAAAATAAGTTCAAAAAAAATCCCCCGATTTTCATCGAGGGATTTGTGTATGAAAGACAGCCTACTGGAGCCTTTGTTGTTTTGTACGTGTTGTACACATTTTGCTTAGGCTTTACGCCAAGTTGTTTTGCCTGCACTGTCTTCAAGTACAACATTCATTGCTTTTAACTTATCGCGCGCTTCATCCGCCAGTGCCCAATTTTTATCAGCTCTTGCTTGATTCCGCTGCGCAATTAATGCTTCGATTTCTGCAACTTCATCATCGTCACCGCCTTGCAAGAACTGCTCAGCGTCTTGTTGAAGCAAGCCCAATAAGTTACCTAACGCTAATAACGTACCTGCTAACTCATTGGTTAGCGTTGCATCGTCACTTTGCTTGGCAACATTAAGTTGTTTCGCCAACTCAAATAATACTGCGATTGCTTGTGGCGTATTGAAATCGTCATCCATCGCTTGGCAAAATTCATCGACTTGTGGGTGCGCTTTGTCTAACACAAAATCAGCAGATACTTCGATACCACGTAATGCCGTGTAAATTCGCTCTAGCGATGCTCTCGCCTGATCAAGGTTGTCGGTTGAGTAGTTCAACTGACTACGATATTGGCCCGATGTTAAGAAGAAGCGCGTAGTTTCCGCATCGTACTTTTCAAGAACTTCACGAATAGTAAAGAAGTTGCCTAATGATTTGGACATTTTCTCTTGGTCAACTTGCACCATACCGGTATGAATCCAGTAATTTACGTACGGGGTATCAGATGCACAACAGCTTTGCGCTACTTCATTTTCATGGTGAGGGAACGATAAATCTGAACCTCCGCCGTGAATATCAAAATGTTCGCCTAACTCCTTTTTATTCATTGCCGAACACTCAATGTGCCAACCTGGTCGACCATTACCCCATGGTGACTCCCAGTAAGGTTCACCAGGTTTTGCCGATTTCCACAATGCAAAATCTAATGGGCTTTTCTTGGTTTCATCAATTTCTACTCGAGAGCCCGCTTGCAATTGCTCTAAGTTTTGGCCACTTAACTTGCCGTATTCGTTGTAGCTAGACACATCAAACCACACATCACCATCACCAGTGACATACGCGTGCTTTTTCTCAACAAGCGTTTCGATCATCTCGATGATTTCATTCATATGTGTTGTAACACGAGGCTCAATGTCAGGTCTTAAAAGGTTAAGCGCATCGAAATCTTTGTACATCTCACCAATGTTACGCTCAACTAGCGCCATTGGTTGCTCGCCATTTTCGTTCGCACGATTGATAATTTTATCTTCAACATCAGTAATGTTACGCACGTATGTAACGTCATAACCTGAAAATCTCATGTAACGAACAATGTTATCAAAACCTATGTAAGTGCGCGCATGGCCGATATGACACAAGTCGTAAACCGTTACACCACATACATATAACCCCACCTTCCCTGCTTGGATAGGCTTGAACGTTTCTTTTTGTCGGGTAAGTGTGTTGTATATTTTCAACATGTGACTAATTGTTCCTTATTTTGTTGATGAACCACTTGTGTCGAATAACCACGGACCGAAGGTTGTCAGACCGGCCGCACATTGTAGCTTAACATCTACTAGGATTCATCTGCTTATCTAACCAAATAAGAAAAAACGTGAAAACGAGAAAATTCACTATATTTACGATACAATCCCGCGACGATTAATTTTTAGGAAAAACGCATGATTATTTTCAGCACAAACTTAGGTGACATTAAAGTAGAACTTGATTTTGACAATGCACCTGTCACAGCAAAGAACTTTCAACAGTACGTAGAAGAAAATTTTTATGACGGTACAATTTTCCACCGTGTTATTAAAGGCTTCATGGTACAAGGCGGTGGTTTTGCTTCAGGTATGGACGAGAAAACAACACGCGAGCCTATTCAAAACGAAGCAAACAACGGATTAGGCAACAAACGTGGCACATTAGCGATGGCTCGTACGCAAGATCCACACTCAGCTTCTGCACAGTTTTTCATTAACTTAGTTGATAATGACTTCTTAGATTTCAAAAACGAGTCAGTTCAAGGTTGGGGTTACTGTGTATTTGGTAAAGTAGTTGAGGGCATGGACATCGTAGACAAGATGGCATTAGCAGAAACGGGTCGTTTCGGCTTCCATGATGATGTCCCAAAAGATGAAATCATCGTGAAATCTGCCAAGGTTGTTGAATAATTTCAGCCACAAGCGAATCTATTGTTAATGACTAACGACAATAATAATGGGCAAGTCAGCTACTTTATCGCTGACTTGCACTTAGCAGAAAATAGGCCCGACATTACCGCCTGCTTCCTTTCTTTCCTCAAAAACCAAGCGCCTCAAGCAGATAAGCTGTTTATCCTTGGTGACCTTTTCGAATATTGGCTTGGTGATGATGATGATTGTGACTTCGTTAATTCCATCGCAACGGCTCTCAAGGCATTAAGCTCAACAACAGAGATATTCTTTATTGTCGGCAACCGAGATTTTCTATTAGGAAAGCGCTACGCCAAGCGCTGCGGCATGACATTATTGAATGACATAGAGAAAATAAATCTCTATGGCACGGAATTAGTGATAATGCATGGCGACACCCTTTGTACTCGCGACGTTGCCTATCAAGCATTTCGAAAGAAATCTCGCAGTTGGTGGTGGCAAGCGATGATTAAAAGCTTACCGCTTTTTGTAAGGAAGAAAATCGCAGCAAACTATCGCAAACAAAGTGCAGAATCGACGGCGATGAAATCTCAAGACATCATGGATGTGACACAAGAAGAAGTTCAACGCTGCCTAACTGAGCAACAATGCGACCTAATGATTCACGGTCATACGCACCGCCCTGCTGTTCATGAGTTTAATAATCAAGGCCATACTAACACGCGTGTCGTACTTGGCGATTGGTACGATCAGGGTGCTTGGTTAAAGTTCACGCCTGATGGCTACCAACTACTTAACCAACCTTTTGAGTAGCAGGTATTTATAGGTTTATCATTAAATTATGGACACAAAAAAGCCTGAAATTCAGGCTTTTTTATTTAATCGTAATTGAACTAAAAGTTTCTTCTAACCCTTCGCCTTAACACTGGCAACCCAATCATTTACACGTTTTTCAAGTACTGGCAATGGCATCGCACCACCACCTAATAGCGTGTCATGGAAGCCACGAATATCGAATTTATCACCTAGTGCTTTTTCTGCATTAGCACGCATTTCTTGCATCTCAAGCATACCTATTTTGTAAGCCGTAGCTTGACCTGGCCAAACAATATAACGACGTACTTCTGAACAAATAGCTTCTTCTGCTACAGGTGCTTTTGATTTGAAATATTCAAATGCCTGTTCTTCAGTCCAGCCTTTAGCATGAAGGCCAGTGTCTACAACTAAACGAACAGCACGCCAAATTTCATTCACCAAGCGACCAAAGTCAGAGTAAGGGTCCTGATAGCCACCCATTTCTTTCGCTAGTAACTCTGAGTACAAGCCCCAACCTTCGCTGTATGCCGTAAAGCCTGCTTGTGTTCTAAATGTAGGAACCGACGTTAGCTCCTGAGCAATAGAGATTTGCATATGGTGACCGGGGTTACCCTCGTGATAAGCAATACCCTCCATTTCATTTTTAGGCATCGCGCTCATGTCAGATAAATGTGCGTAGTATACGCCAGGACGCGAACCATTTGGTGTGCCAGGGAAATAATGTTGAGCAGCGCCATCTTGCTCTCTAAACGGCTCTACACGTTTAACAACAAGTGGGGCTTTTGGCAAAATACCAAAGAATTCAGGTAGACGTTTATTGATAATATCTAAATAGGCTTCGGTATCAGTAATGTAACCTTGGCGGCCTTCATCTGTATTCGGATAGAAGAATCGCGGATCTGTTTTTATAAACTTAAAGAAGGCTTGTAAGTCACCGTCGAAGCCAACTTTCTCTTTGATCGCAATCATTTCATCAGTAATACGTGCAACTTCTGCTAAACCAATGTTATGAATTTCTTCGGCTGTTAATGACGTCGTCGTTGAGTGCTTAAGGCGCATGTTGTAGTAATCGACGCCGTTTGGCTGCTTAGCAACGCCTGTTGCTATTTCATCGGTATTGGCAATATCCTGTTCAAACCAAGTAACTAGCGCTTGGTATGCGGGCTGGTATTGTGTCAATAACGCTTCTTTCGTAGCAGCTTTTAATGCTTCTGCTTGTTCAGCGGTAACTTTTTCCGATTGAACAAGCGCATCAATTTTAGCTTTCGCATCAGCCCATAATGGCGCGTCATTTTCAACGTCATCAAAAGGCTGACCAGTAATGACATTTTTCGCTTGTTCAATAACACCTTCATAAGCAAATTTTGGTGGTCTAACACCAAATTCGGCATTTTCTTTGGCAATCATCAATAGGTCAGTTAAAGCCTGCGCTACACCGCCAATACGCTTGTTATATGCTTCCATATCAGACAACTCATCAACTTTGTGGAAGTTAATAAGAAACTGCGTTAAAAATGCCTGTGCGCCGTTCATCTGAGTAAATACATAGCTATTGTTCGGAAATGCATTTTGCTCTTTCGCTTCTTCATACTGGTAAACCCAGATGTCGTATGACGCTTTTGCTTCATCATCAAGCTTGTCGTAATCAAATTGCGACTTCATTTCATCAACGGATGCTTTTTGCCACACAAGTTGTTTTTGTTCTTCTTCACGAGTCATCACATTAAACTCGTCGTACTTTTCCTTTCGTCCCAAGAACGTCAGCATTAGTGGGTTTTCAAGTAATTGCTCTTCATATTTTTCGTTAAACCAAATGTTTAACTTTTCAGACTCAGACATGACTTCTGATGTCACAGCAGTCTCAGCTGCCGATGTCTTCGCCGTTTCCGCTACTGGAGTCGCAGTTTCAGTTTCTTGATTGTTTGGCTGACAAGCTGAGAGCACAGCTAGAGCACATAAGGTAGGGATTAAAACACGCATATATACATTCTTGGTAAGTTAGTTATTATTTTAACCTCGATAATAGCTAACCTTCGACAACGCAAGCAAGCGCAATATTGTAACTGGGTGTATTGCCTTAGGAGTTAATGAAAAAATAGTCGTGCTTAGTTAAACACGACCATTTATTGGCAATTCAGTTAATAGGCCGTAAATCAAAGTTAGCCGCTAAAGCCTTTTTATGGAGACGGGCAACCAGAGTGGAATTTAAAGTCATCATCAGGTGAGGAGATAAGCTCAGCTTCAACCTCGCCAAAAAGCTTAACTCTATCACTAATGTCATGACCTGCCACTTGTTCTGCCAAAGCCAAATAATCTTGGTAATGACGGGCTTCTGAACGGAGTAAAGATACGTAAAACTTATTTAGTTCATCGTCCAAGTGCGGCGCTAGCTTGGCAAAACGTTCACATGAACGAGCCTCGATATAGGCACCACAAATCAGTTTATCAATAAGTATTGCAGGCTCATGAGTACGAACTTTACTCATCATACCTTTCGCATAGCGACTAGCAGTAATATTCTCATACGGAATATTGCGGTCTGTCATGATCTCAAGTACTTGATAAAAGTGATGTAGCTCTTCCTTTATCAAGAGAACCATTTTGTCAATTAAGTCTTGTCCGTACGAAGTATCTGCTTTGGTAAGTATGGACTTCGTTAGCTTTTCTGATTTAGCAAGTGATGCTAAATCCCCTTCTTTGCGATAAACAAATTTTTCGAACGGCTGCAGCCAGTCAAGCAAAGCGACACTGCTGGCTTTGTCAGCGGCATACTTGCGAAGTAACCACATTGCTGTTTGCGCGGCTTTTAACTCACAAATTAAATGATCGGTAAGCAGCATAGGTAAGTTTTCTGGCTGCTTTGCTTTTTCGATCCAAGCACCAGGGCTTTCAGCCTGCAAAAATGTTTTAATTGGCGCTAATAACTGTTCGTGGCTCATTGAAAATATCTCAAAGAAAAATCGGCGCTATTTTAAAAGCGTTAGCCATTGGTTACTAGAGCGTGTTGATCTTTGCGGTATGAAAAGTAAACAGCAATTGGGTCGGTTATAATGATTTCGCCAAAAAACAATTTAACTTTCCCAAATGCCGAGACTAATGCTAACAGATGACAGCTGGAAACTGCTATCCAGA
>JAKVCY010000106.1 GCA_022448425.1 Thalassotalea sp.
GGCTCTGCGAATATCACCTAATTTTGCTTGTGAAAATGTTTCTGCTGCCCATTGCGCTGAACCTGTTGAAAACACTGGAACTGACCTTATCGCTAAATCAAAATAGATCTGATCGAGGTATGCAAAATAAGTTCAAAAAAATCCCCCGATTTTCATCGAGGGATTTGTGTATGAAAGACAGGCTTTCGCGACCTTTTTTGAACACTTAAGAAGATATAATTACTTAGCTTCTTTACGTGCTTTAACTTCTGCAATTACTTCTTCAGCTACGTTATTTGGAGCTGCTGAGTAGTGGCTGAATTCCATTGAGAATTGACCACGACCTGAAGTGATTGTACGTAAGTGTCCGATGTAACCAAACATCTCTGAAAGAGGAACATCAGCTTTGATGCGAACACCAGTAGTACCAGCTTCTTGGTCTTTGATCATACCACGACGACGGTTAAGGTCACCGATTACGTCACCAACGTTGTCTTCTGGAGTGAATACGTCAACCTTCATCACTGGCTCTAGTAACTGAGCACCAGCTTTAGGCATTGATTGACGGAATGCACCCTTCGCTGCGATTTCGAAAGCTACTGCTGACGAGTCAACTGCGTGGTAGCCACCGTCGTATAATTCAACTTCAACGTCTAGTACTGGGAAGCCAGCTACCGGACCTTCTTCCATCATGCTTGCGAAACCTTTTTCGATAGCAGGGAAGAATTCTTTAGGAACGTTACCACCAACAACTGTTGAAGAGAACTTGAAGCCAGTGTTTGGCTCGCCTGGCTTGATGCGGTAATCGATCTTACCGAATTGACCAGAACCACCAGATTGCTTCTTGTGCGTGTAAGAATCTTCAATCGCTTGAGTGATTGTTTCACGGTACGCTACTTGTGGTTTACCAACTTCTAATTCTACGCCGTAAGTACGCTTAAGGATATCTACTTTAATATCTAAGTGAAGCTCACCCATACCTTTAAGGATAGTTTCACCTGAATCTTCGTCAGTCTCAACTTGGAACGTTGGATCTTCTGCAACCATCTTACCGATAGCGATACCCATCTTCTCAGCACCACCTTTCTCTTTTGGAGAAACAGCGATTGAGATTACCGGCTCTGGGAATACCATTGCTTCAAGTGTACAAGGTTGCTTAACATCACATAATGTGTGACCAGTTTGTACGTTCTTCATACCAACGATAGCTAAGATGTCACCCGCTTGTGCTTCAGTAAGCTCAGTACGGTCTTCAGCTTGCATCTCTACCATACGGCCGATACGCTCAGTTTTACCTGTGAATGAATTAAGAACTGTGTCACCTTTCTTAAGACGACCAGAGTAAATACGTACGAACGTAAGTGCACCGAAACGGTCATCCATAATTTTGAATGCTAATGCACGGAATGGTTCGGCGTCAGCGTCAACGATAGCGAATTCACCAGTAGGCTCACCTTCTTCGTCAGTTAGTGGCTGAGGTGGAACTTCAGTTGGAGACGGCAAGTAATCAACAACAGCGTCAAGAAGAAGTTGCATACCTTTGTTCTTGAATGCAGAACCACAGTATGTAGGGAAGAACAATAATTCGTTAGTACCTTTACGGATACACGCTTTGATTTGCTCTTCAGTAGGCTCGTTGCCTTCCATGTATTCCATTAATAAGTCATCGTCTGCTTCTAAAGCAGTTTCGATTAACATTTCACGGTACTCAGCAGCTTGGTCTACCATGTCTGCTGGAATGTCTTGAACTTCGTAGTTTTCTGGTTGACCTGAGTCATCCCATACGTAAGCTTTTTGAGATAATACGTCTACAACACCAACGAAGTTATCTTCTTCACCGATTGGTAAAGTCATAACTAGTGGGTTAGCGCCAAGTACGTTCTTAACTTGATCTTTAACGCGGAAGAAGTTTGCACCTAAACGGTCAAGCTTGTTAACGAAGATCAAACGAGCAACTTTTGACTCGTTAGCGTAACGCCAGTTAGTTTCTGATTGCGGCTCAACACCACCAGAACCACAGAATACACCAATACCACCATCAAGAACTTTTAATGAACGGTATACTTCTACAGTGAAGTCAACGTGACCAGGAGTGTCGATTACGTTGAAACGGTGTTTTTTCCACTCACAAGTTACAGCAGCAGACTGGATAGTAATACCACGCTCAGCTTCTTGCTCCATGAAGTCAGTAGTAGATTCACCATCGTGAACTTCACCGATCTTGTGGATCATACCTGTAAGTTTCAAAATTCGTTCAGTTGTTGTGGTTTTACCCGCATCAACGTGAGCGAAAATACCAATATTTCTGTATTTACTTAAATCTGCCATTTTCCTGCTCTAAAAGGGTTAGTGATTAAAAACCGCGCGAGTATATCAGAACTAAACAAAAACAAACACCAAAAACTAAAATTATTCATACAAAGGTAACGAATGAAGCTTCTATATAAAAGGTAGTGCTTGTCGTTTGTTTTGGCTGTTCCGCAACGCGCTATTCAATTGTGGCAATAAATATGGGAATAGCAAATAAGTGTTGCACTTTTAACCAATGGGAGTATAATGCGCGCTCCACGTTGAGCTATGCTCTCGTGAGATAAAGATTAATTAGCGATTCGTTAAGTCTTCTTTATTTAATACAGCAACCCCGATTTGGGGTTGAATGATTTAATCGGTACTCCCCCCTTTATCCAAAAATAAAGGAGATGGGCTGTACTTTGTTCGTTCTTTTTTAAGGGGATTTGATTCATGTCAAATCAAAGAATTCGCATTCGTTTGAAAGCGTTTGATCATCGTTTGATTGATCAATCTACAGCGGAAATCGTTGACACTGCTAAACGTACAGGTGCACAGGTTCGTGGTCCTATTCCATTACCGACGCGCAAAGAACGTTTCACTGTTTTGATTTCTCCACACGTTAACAAAGATGCGCGTGACCAGTACGAAATTCGTACTCACAAGCGTTTAATTGATATCGTAGAACCAACTGAAAAGACTGTTGATGCATTAATGCGTTTAGACTTAGCAGCTGGTGTCGACGTTCAAATTAGCTTGGGTTAATAGGGGGTTTTAACATGACTATAGGTCTAGTTGGACGTAAAGTTGGTATGACTCGTATCTTCTCTGAAGATGGCGTTTCAACTCCAGTAACAGTCCTAGAAGTTGAAGCTAACCGTGTTGCTCAGGTAAAAACTGTAGACAACGATGGTTACTCAGCGATTCAAGTTACTACTGGTACTAAGAAAGCTAACCGTGTAAACAAGCCAGCAGCTGGTCACTTTGCGAAAGCAGGTATCGAAGCAGGTCGTGGTTTATGGGAATTCCGTTTAGCGGAAGGCGAAGGTGCTGACTTAGCAGCTGGTAGCGAAATCACTGTTGAGCTATTCAACGAAACAACATTAGTTGACGTGACTGGCACATCAAAAGGTAAAGGTTTCCAAGGCGGTATCAAGCGTTGGAATTTCCGTACTCAAGATATGTCACATGGTAACTCATTGTCTCACCGTTCAAACGGTTCAATCGGTCAATGTCAAACGCCAGGTCGCGTATTTAAAGGCAAAAAAATGTCTGGTCACATGGGTGCTGTGAAAACTACTACACAGAACCTTGAGTTAGTTCGTGTTGACGCTGAGCGTAACTTGCTTCTTATCAAAGGTGCAGTTCCTGGTCACGTAAACGCTGACGTTATCATCAAACCAGCTGTTAAAGCCTAACGTCTGAGGAGAATTTTGATGGAATTAGCATTAAAAGACGCGTCAGGCGCTTTAGAAGTTTCTGAAGCAACTTTCGGACGTGAGTTCAACGAAGCTTTAGTACACCAAGTAGTTGTTGCTTACGCAGCAGGTGCTCGTCAAGGTACTGTTAAGCAAAAGAACCGTTCTGAAGTTAGCGGCGGCGGCAAAAAGCCATGGCGTCAAAAAGGTACTGGCCGTGCACGTGCTGGTACAACTCGTGGTCCAATCTGGAGAACTGGTGGCGTAACATTCGCAGCTCGTCCTCAAGACCACAGCCAAAAAGTAAACCGTAAGATGTATCGTGGTGCGATCAAAAGCATCCTATCTGAGTTAGTTCGTCAAGACCGTTTAGTGGTTGTTAACGACTTCGCAGTAGATACACCTAAAACTAAAGACTTAGTTGCTAAGTTAAAAGGTTTAGAACTTAAAGACGTGTTAATCGTTACACCAGAAGTTGATGAGAACTTATTCTTATCTGCTCGCAACTTATACAAAGTTGACGTTGTAGACGTACAAGCGATTGACCCAGTTTCTTTAGTTGGTTTCGAGAAAGTTTTAGTAACTGCTGAAGCGGTTAAGCAAATTGAGGAGATGTTAGCATGATGAACGAAGAACGTTTATTGAAGGTGCTTTTAGCACCAAACATTTCTGAAAAAGCAACAATGGCTGCTGACGCAAACAACACTGTTGTTTTCAAAGTTGCTACTACTGCAACTAAAGCTGAAATCAAAGCTGCTGTTGAACAACTTTTCGAAGTTAAAGTTGACGGTGTTCGTACACTAAATGTTAAGGGTAAAACAAAGCGTACAGGTGCTCGTTTTGGTCGTCGTAGCGACTGGAAAAAAGCGTACGTTACTCTTGCTGAAGGTAGCGACATCGACTTCGTTGGCGCAGAAGCATAGGAGAAGTACAAATGGCTGTTGTTAAATGTAAACCAACTTCTCCGGGTCGTCGCCACGTTGTTAAAGTGGTTAACCCGGACTTATACAAAGGTAAGCCTTACGCTCCATTATTAGAGAAAAACTCTAAGTCTGGTGGTCGTAACAACACTGGTCGTATTACAGTTCGTCACGTTGGTGGTGGTCACAAGCATCACTATCGCGTAATTGACTTTAAGCGTACTAAAGACGGTATCCCTGCGAAAGTTGAGCGTTTGGAATATGATCCAAACCGTAGCGCAAACATCGCTTTAGTATTATACGCAGACGGTGAGCGTCGTTACATCTTAGCACCAAAAGGTGTTAAAGCTGGCGATTCAATCCAGTCTGGTGTTGATGCACCTATCAAAGCAGGTAACACGTTGCCACTTCGCAACATGCCTCTTGGTAGTGTTATTCACGCAATCGAATTGAAGCCTGGTAAAGGTGCTCAAATCGCGCGTGCTGCTGGTACTTATGCACAATTAGTTGCTAAAGACGGCGCTTACGTAACTCTACGTCTTCGTTCAGGCGAAATGCGTAAAGTTGAAGCGGAATGTCGTGCAACTTTAGGTGAAATCGGTAACGCAGAACACATGTTACGTTCTCTTGGTAAAGCTGGTGCTTCGCGCTGGCGTGGTGTTCGCCCAACCGTACGTGGTGTGGCGATGAACCCGGTTGATCACCCGCACGGTGGTGGTGAAGGTCGTACTTCAGGTGGTCGTCACCCAGTATCTCCTTGGGGTGTACCTACTAAGGGTTACAAGACTCGTAAGAACAAGCGTACTGATAAGTTCATCGTACGTCGTCGTACTAAGTAATAGTACTAGTTATTAATTAAGAGGAATTACCATGCCACGTTCTCTCAAGAAAGGTCCATTTATTGACCTACACTTGTTGACGAAGGTAGAGAAAGCTTTGGAAAGCGGGAACAAGAAACCTATCAAGACTTGGTCTCGTCGCTCAATGATCATCCCTAACATGATCGGATTGACCATCGCTGTCCATAATGGCCGTCAACACGTACCTGTATTTGTAACTGATGAAATGATCGGTCACAAATTAGGTGAATTTGCACCAACTCGCACTTACCGCGGTCACGCTGCGGACAAGAAAGCGAAGAAGAAGTAAGGGGAAGTTAAATGGAAGCTATTGCTAAACATAAATTTGCCCGTGGTTCTGCTCAAAAAGCACGTTTAGTTGTAGACCAAATCCGTGGTTTACACGTTGAGAAAGCTTTAGAAATCTTAGAATACAGCAACAAATCAGCTGCTGTTTTAGTTAAGAAGGTTCTAAACTCAGCGATTGCTAACGCAGAGCACAACGAAGGTGCAGACATCGATGAATTATTCGTTAAAACTATTATGGTTGATGATGGTCCTACGATGAAACGTATTAAGCCTCGTGCGAAAGGTCGCGCGGATCGTATCCTTAAGCGCACAAGTCACATCACTGTGATTGTTGCTGATAGCTAGGAGATATTAGTATGGGTCAAAAAGTACATCCTACCGGTATTCGCTTAGGTATCACAAAGCCTTTCGCGTCTACATGGTTCGCAAGCACTAAAGAGTTTGCTGATAACTTACACGGCGATCACTTAGTTCGTCAGTACTTAACTGAAAAACTTAAGCGTGCTTCGTTATCAAAAATCGTAATTGAGCGTCCAGCTAAATCTATCCGTGTAACAATTCACACAGCTCGTCCTGGTGTTGTTATCGGTAAGAAAGGTGAAGACGTAGAAAAATTACGTTTACACGTATCTAAAATCGCTGGTGTACCTGCGCAAATCAACATTGCAGAAGTACGTAAGCCAGAGATGGATGCACAATTAGTCGCTGACAGCATCGCAAGCCAACTAGAGCGTCGTGTAATGTTCCGTCGCGCTATGAAGCGTGCAGTACAAAACGCTATGCGTTTAGGTGCTAAAGGTATCAAAGTTGAAGTTAGCGGTCGTTTAGGCGGCGCAGATATCGCTCGTTCTGAGTGGTACCGTGAAGGTCGTGTACCATTACACACTTTACGTGCTGACATTGATTACGCAACTGCGCGTGGTGAAACAACTTACGGTACTATCGGTATCAAAGTGTGGATCTTCAAAGGTGAAGTTATCGGTGGTATGCCTGCACAGGTTGAAGCACCAGCTAAGCCTAAGAAGCGCAACAACCGCAAGAGCAAGTAGGAGTTAAGTAATGTTACAACCAAAACGTACTAAATTCCGTAAGCAAATGAAACTGCGTAACCGTGGTCTTGCACACACTGGTAGCACAGTTAGCTTCGGTACTTACGGTTTGAAATCTGTTGAGCGTGGTCGTATGACTGCTCGTCAAATCGAAGCAGCTCGTCGTGCGATGACACGTCACGTTAAGCGTCAAGGTAAAATCTGGATCCGCGTATTCCCAGACAAGCCAATTACCAAGAAGCCTCTTGAGGTTCGTATGGGTAAAGGTAAAGGTTCTGTAGAATATTGGGTATGTCAAATTCTACCAGGTCGTGTTCTTTATGAAATGGAAGGTGTATCTGAAGATTTAGCACGCGAAGCATTTGCTTTAGCAGCAGCTAAACTTCCGTTCAAAACAACCTTCGTAACTAGAACGGTGATGTAATGAAAGCTAGCGAACTTAAAGAAAAAAGCATTGAAGAGTTAAATGCTGAACTACTTAACTTATTACGTGAGCAATTCAACTTACGTATGCAAGCAAGTACTGGTCAGTTAGCTCAAACTCACATGCTACGTACAGTGCGTCGCAACATTGCACGCGTTAAAACAATCATCACTGAGAAGGCAGGTGCGTAATGACTGATAAAATCCGTACATTACAAGGTCGCGTAGTTAGCGACAAAATGGACAAGTCGATCACAGTTTTGATTGAGCGTCGTGTTAAGCACCCTATCTACGGTAAATTCATTACGCGTTCAACTAAGTTGAAAGCGCACGATGAAGCAAACGTATGTAACATGGGCGACGTAGTTACTATTCGCGAATGTGCTCCAATTTCTAAATCTAAGTCTTGGACATTGGTAGACGTTGTAGAAAAAGCTTAATTAGCATTTTCTAACATACGAAAGTAACGATTAAAAAAGCCTTGCTGCTTTACCTTTGGTAAATGTAGCGGGGCTTTTTTATTGCCTGCAGTTTTATACGAGCTGAACTTAGTAGTCTGCCATCAAGCATCACTTTCTTTTCAAACAAGTACTGATCAAATTCACTTTATTTTCTAAAAAAATTGAAAGTGTTTCCACTTTTATCCTGTTTATTAATATAAACCAAATACAGTAGTGTCGATGTACTCGACCAAGTAGTCGCTAAGAAAGGTGGCGTGATTATCGGCAAACAGAATATTCCTTTGGTACAAGAGGGGGAAGCAATGTATCACATCGCATACTTCCAAGGATAACGAGGAGATTGCCGAACATATAGAAAATGTAGAAGATGAATCGGACAACAATGGTACCAATGGTAAAGCTCTGTTATGAACGATAAAGATAAAAGTACAGCTACGGAAAACAATAGAATCATTATTGGGCATATTGAAAACATCGATTTACCTGAGTTGGGGATTTCGCAAATGACTGCGCGAGTAGATACCGGGGCGCAGACGTCATCACTCCATGTTGATAACATCACTAGGATAAAAAAGACACGAAACCCGCTGTGGTTTTCGATATACATCCCGAAACTCACAATGTTGAACATAAAGTGAGGTGTGAGGCATTGTTGCATGACGTAAGAAAAATAAAATCGTCAAATGGCATCAGTGAGCAGCGATATGTAATTAAAACCCCTGCAATACTGGGCACTCACCAATGGGATATAGAAATTACCCTTACCAACCGATCTGATATGACTTATTTAATGTTGCTGGGTAGACAAGCAATGAGTGATCACTTCTACATTGATGCTGCGAATGCTTTTGTTACCTCGGAAAGTTAGATTTTATAGGTCGAAGAATTAATTACTCTTGTAGGGTATTCGCCGCTTAACTCAATAGACTGTTGAGTAGACGCTAAACTGTAGCAATAGGCTTTATTGGTATTAGTAACTTGTTATAGTCTCTAACTACTCCCTTTAATTATTTCTTTTCAGTCAATTATGAAATTATTATTCGCTGCCGCATCAAGCATTGTCTTATGCCTGACAAGTTCACAGGTATTGGCAAAATCAACTACCTATTTATCTGTTGAAGAATCCCGTATTGCCAAAGCTCAAAAGGCAATGCCCAAGGTAACTAATTTATTCTCCGCTGAGCTCGAGGAATTTGAGCGAAAACTGACTTCTGTGACTTCTAGTGTCGTGCTAGAGAAAGCGTTAGTTGCGGAGGGCAAGGCGATCTTCAGCAATGCTATTGAGCAAATTCAATCATCCCAAAGTTATGATGATAGGGCTTTGTATTGGGCTCGTTTACAAATGGCGAAATTAATTAGAGGGAACCTCGTCTTTCGCGCTTTAGATAATGAAGAACAGGTTAGGTTAATGTTTGCGTTCGAACTAGCCTCGCGTGGCTATGGCCAAACATCATTTACTCAGAAGACAGATAAAAAGATATTGGTGACAGGGTTTGATCCGTTCTTCCTCGACCGAAACATTGCCCAGTCAAACCCATCCGGTATTGCCGCGATGATGTTTGACAACAAGGTTGTTGAGATCGATGGTCAAACAGCTGAAGTTCAAGCCATGATGATCCCAGTTCGTTTTGCTGATTTTGACCAAGGGATGGTCGAAACCATGTTGGCAGAGCATTTTAGCGACGTAGACATGATTGCCACGATCAGCATGGGGTGCACTGACTTTGATCTTGAGCGCTTCCCAGGTCTTAGAAGAAGTGCAAACGCACCAGGTAACTTAAACGTTTTTACCGGAGCAACTAGCGACAACCCATTGATACCATTTTATCGCGGTGAATTACTACATGGACCAGAGTTTGTTGAGTTTTCGCTGCCGGTAAAAGCAATGAAAAAGGTGACAGGTAAGTATCAGGTAATAGACAATCACCAAGTCGAAACGGTTAAACGTGGTAAATTTGAAGTTAAGAATCTCGCTGAGCTTCGCGAAGCAACATCGGTAAACGGCGGTGGTGGTGGTTATCTGTCTAACGAAATATCGTATCGTAGTATCGTGTTAAGAAATCAGTTAAACCCAAATTTACCTGTCGGGCATATTCATACCCCTCGTATTAAAGAATGGAAACGGGATGAAGTGAAAGCCATTGTTGAGCAAATAGAAGCAATGCTAGTACTAGCGATACCTGCGATATAAGTTATGGTATATAAAGTAGCTAACTCAGATTTGAGCTACTTTATATACCAATCATTAATGTGGAACCGGTTGTTTAAAAGGACGTTATTATGGGGCCTACGCTTAAGTTTCTGTGGCATGGTGGTGCGGCAATATTCTGGTTAGGATTATTGATTGGAATCCCAGTATTATTGCTTCCTTTATTAATGATGTCTGGCTGTGAGACAACAGAGCATGAGATTATTCCATCGCCTAATAAAGAAAGCGAAGCTGCAGTTCTTATAGTTAATTGCGGCGCGACCACTAATTGGGAAACTCAAGTTGTTGTCAGAGACAAAAGTAATATTGATAACCACAACGTGTTAATTCGACTTGATGGGCATCCTGAGACTACTGAATTTAATGTCCGCTGGAGAGCGGACAACACTATTGAGATTACAGAGTTTAAATTTGAAGACTTGCTTAGTTTTCATAGTCGTAATCTAAATGGTGATATTACTCGTTCGATAATACGGCCGAAAGTAAACTGAAAAGATGGCTAAATAAAAAAGCGCCCAGTATTTAACTGAGCGCTTTTTTAAATGAGCTTCCCGTCACTCATACCATTACGTATTGAGACACTATTTATTTGCTAATTTTGCTCTTGCCGCATGAAGCTTTTTATAGCTTTCGATAAGTCGTAAATGTGGCTCAATGCCTTCCAATGCCATACTGGTTTCAGTCAAACCATGGAAGTTGTGCGTACCATTGATCAACCCAACCACTTCTTCCATACGCTCTTCGCCATACATGCGCGTCATTGCATTCTGAAAGTACTCAAAGTCTAAGTCATCACTTAGTGCTACTTCTAAAGTATTGTGAACAGCTTGGAAGAACATAGTGCGCTCAACGGTATTATCATTGTACTGTAGGAAGTCACCTATCAACTCAAACGCTTGCTCTAAACCGCCAACGGCTAAGTAAATAAGAATCTTCAATTCAATAATGGTGAGTTGGCCCCACACGGTATTCTCATCAAAATCAATACCAATTAAGGTGCGAATATCGATGTAGTTATCTAGCTGGCTATCTTCTAGTCGCTCTACTAAATCGATGAGTTCGTCTTCAGATAAGCGATGTAAATTTAAAATATCCTCGCGATACTCGAGTGCTTTATTGGTGTTATCCCAAATGAGGTCTTCAACTGGATAAATTTCAGAATAGTCTGGCACAAGAATTCGACAAGCACTTGCACCGCCATCTGGGGTAAGTCCGTCGAAGTTTGCGATATATACTTCTTTACCCATTTCAGCAAGGATGGTGAGTAGTTGATTGTTTTCCTCTTCATTGGTGCCAGAGAAATCCCATTCAACGAAGTCGTATTCGTGCCTAGTGCTAAAGAAGCGCCAAGAAATGACACCGGTGGAATCGATAAAGTGTTCCACAAAGTTCTCTGGTTCTTGAACCGCCATACTGTTAAAAGTCGGCTTTGGCACATCATTAAGACCTTCAAAACTTCTACCTTGAAGTAATTCCGTTAAACTGCGCTCAAGTGCGACTTCAAAACTTGGGTGGGCGCCAAAAGAAGCAAAGACACCACCGTTACGTGGGTTCATTAGCGTGACACACATTACTGGGAATTTCCCGCCTAATGATGCGTCTTTCACAACCACTGGGAATCCCTGTTCTTCCAAGCCTTGAATACCCGCTAAGATATTCGGGTATTTTTCCAGCACAGAATGCGGCACGTCAGGCAATACAATTTCTTGTTCAATGATTTGTCGCTTCACAGCGCGCTCAAAAATTTCTGAAAGACACTGAACTTGTGCTTCATGCTGGTTGTTACCTGCGCTCATACCATTACTCAAAAACAGGTTTTCGATCAGGTTTGACGGGAAGTAAACAGTTTCGCCGTCTGAGTGGCGTGTATAAGGAATAGAAACGATACCGCGTTCGATGTTACCTGAGTTAGTGTCGATTAAGTGTGAACCGCATAACTCATCTTCAGGGTTGTAGATACTCAATGTATAGTCGTCTAACAAACCAGTAGGTAGTGAGTCATCGTCCTCAAGTGGGAACCATTTTTCATTCGGGTAATGTACGAATTCAGCATTAGCGATTTCTTCGCCAAAGAACTGATCATTGTAAAAGAAATTACAGTTTAAGCGTTCGATGAACTCACCAAGCGCAGAACAAAGTGCACTTTCTTTAGTTGCACCTTTACCATTGGTAAAACACATAGGAGAGGCAGCGTCGCGAATATTTAGCGACCAAACATTGGGTACGATATTGCGCCATGATGTTACTTCAATCTTCATACCGAGCTCTTCCAAAATGCCCGTCATGTTTTCAATGGTTTTCTCTAATGGCAAATCCTTGCCTAGGATGAACGTGCTGGCGTCCTCATCTGGCGATACCATGATCATTGCCTGTGAATTGGCATCGATATTTTCTACGGTTTCTACCTGAAACTCAGGACCCGTTTGAACAACTTTTTTCACTGTGCAGCGATCGATTGAACGCAAAATACCATGCTTATCTTTTTCCGAAATACTGTCCGGTAGTTCAACATTGATTTGAAATACCTGGTTGTAGCGGTTTTCTGGATCGACAATATTGTTTTGAGAAAGTCGGATATTGTCCGTAGGAATATCGCGGGCGTTACAATATACCTTTACAAAGTAAGCAGCACAAAGTGCAGAGGAGGCAAGAAAGTAATCAAATGGACTAGGTGCCGAACCATCACCTTTATAACGAATGGGTTGGTCTGCAATAACGCTGAAGTCGTCAAACTTGGCTTCTAATCTCAAGTTATCGAGAAAGTTAACTTTAATTTCCATAGAAAATTCCGCAGTCGAGCCTCGGTTGTTAAGAGCTAGTAAAATAGCGGTAACGTTCGTCGAGGCACTTTAAAAAGTAGATAGCTTATTATCGGCGTTTTTACCGCAATAGTCTTGATATATTTCTTAGCGATAAAGCCAATAAGTAAGTTGCTTTAATGGCGGGTAATAAAAAGCCCTGTGTTGGCAGGGCTCTGTATTTGTTACTTAGCAGTTTAACTGATGACTTTTTTGATTAGCTTGATTGCTTCTTAACTAAACCGTTCTCGGTGAATGTGAGCTTGTTACTTAAGGTATTTTTCTTGATAAGACGGCTATTGGCTAGCATTTCTGGGTTCACATAACTGCGAGCATGATCAAGGTGCACACAAATTGCGCTATAGCGAATCTGTTTCGCTTTTATTCCATTGTGGCGAAGACGGTAGCCTAATTCGCAGTCTTGACCACCATATTGCATTGACTCATCAAAGCCATTTACATCAAACAAATCTTTTTTCCAGCCTGAAGCGTTGTGACCATTCCAAGTGCGATTTGTTGGTGTAACGGAGTTCATAAATTTAGCCCACCAACCTCTGGCAGTAAGTTTGCTGATTTTGTGTGTTTTCTTTAAGCCATTGTCTAGTAACCATTGAGAATCAAAGGCACGGCCAGTTTCAATATCTGCACGATTGATACGCTTACTGATATCCATAGGTAATTTGAAATAACCACCAGATAGGTAGAAACCTTCCTCTGCATGCTTGCGGTGAACAGCAACGAAGTCGTTGCGTGGAATACAGTCACCGTCGGTAAACAATACGTAATCACCCTTTGCAGCTTTGAGCGCCTTATTCATGATGCGACATTTTTGGAATCCGTCGTCTGGCTGCCATACATGTTGCACTTCAAGATGAGTATTTTTCTTGAAACGCTCAATGGCTTCCTTGGTTTCTTCTCTTGAACCGTCATCTGCAACGATGACTTCAAAGTTGTTGTCCGTTTGATAGTGAAAACCCCATAAGACTTTCTCTAACCACGCGACAGAGTTGTAAGTAGTAAAAATGACTGAAATTGAACCTTGGTACATAAGAAAAACAATACATTGTAAGAACTGTACATAGTATGTCAGATTTTTCGTCTCCTGATTAGTTCAAATTCAGACTTTTCGTGTTTTTACATACTGTTTCACCTTTATCATTTTAAGTGGCTTAGCATCGCATGCGTTCATAAAAAGTTAATCAATACTACTTATCATACTGAGCGAGTAGAGTAGCTATGGAGTCGAATATGTTTAACTTCTTCAATGAAAGCGCGAATCGTGAACAAGCGACCCTCAAAAGGTCTTTCGAAGAACTGTCGAAAGAATTAGATAATCATTTCGATATGCAGATCTCGCCTTCAAGGATGTTGTCGGACGCGTCTTATCGTGGCGAGACGCTCTATGAGTTAAGAACATTAGAAGATGAGCACATCAATCAGATACCATTACCTCGCTACTAAATTAATTTTACTTCTTCGATATAAACATTAATTGATTAGTGCCCATGACATGAAAGTCGATGGTATTTATGTGTATCGAGCTGAGAGTACATTCTGGTTTTCATTGTGAATTAAGGTGTTGCGTTCGATTTTTAATCCATCATTCAACTCCCCAAATAAATTGCTCAAATAAAGTACCATTTTGAAATTGGCGGTGTTATAATCTCGCGCCCGCCGAAATCCGGTTGGGTTTTAAAGGCAGTGACGGGTCAAATTTCTGGCCTTGAATTTAATAACAGCGGAGCACATATAATGATCCAAATGCAATCACAGCTTGACGTTGCTGATAACAGTGGCGCAAAGCGTGTACAGTGTATAAAGGTCCTAGGTGGCTCGCACCGTCGCTACGCACGCATTGGCGATATCATCAAAGTTGCAGTGAAGGAAGCAATTCCTCGCGGCAAAGTAAAAAAAGGTGATGTTTTAAACGCGGTAGTGGTGCGCACTAAAAAGGGCGTACGTCGTTCAGATGGTTCTACCATTCGTTTCGACGGCAACTCGGCAGTAATGTTAAACGCTAACTTACAGCCAATTGGTACTCGTATATTCGGGCCGGTAACACGTGAATTAAGAACTGAAAAGTTCATGAAAATCGTGTCACTAGCACCAGAAGTACTATAAGGAGTCACGATAATGGCATCTAAGATTCGTCGTGATGATGAAGTAATCGTACTTGCAGGTAAAGACAAGGGCAAAACTGGTAAAGTTACTAAAGTTCTTGTTGAAGACAGCAAAGTATTTGTGGAAGGTATTAACTTAGTTAAGAAGCACCAGAAGCCTGTACCTCAGTTACAGCAAGCTGGCGGCATCATTGAAAAAGAAGCACCTATCCACGTATCAAACGTAGCGATCCTTAACCCTAAAACGGGTAAAGCAGATCGCGTAGGTTTTAGAGTTGAAGACGGCAAAAAAGTTCGTTTCTTCAAATCTAATAACGAATTAGTTTAATTATTGGAGTAAACGATGGCGAAACTGCATGATTTTTACAAAGATACAGTTGTTGCAGAACTTCAAAAGAAGTTCGAATACAAAAGTGTCATGCAAGTCCCTCGGATTGAAAAGATCACCCTTAACATGGGTGTTGGTGAAGCTATTACTGATAAAAAAGTATTAGAGCATGCCACAAATGATCTTACTGCAATCTCAGGTCAAAAGCCTTTAATCACGAAAGCACGCAAATCAGTTGCTGGCTTCAAAATTCGTGAAGGCTACCCGATTGGCGCAAAAGTAACTTTACGCGGTGAGCGCATGTGGGAATTTTTAGAGCGTTTAATCTCTATTTCAGTTCCTCGTATCCGTGACTTCCGTGGCTTGAACCCTAAGTCGTTCGATGGCCGTGGTAACTACAGCATGGGCGTGCGTGAGCAAATCATTTTCCCTGAAATCGACTACGATAAAGTCGATAAGATCCGTGGTCTTGATATTACTATCACTACTACTGCGGCATCTGACGAGGAAGGTCGTGCTTTGCTGACTGCCTTTAACTTCCCGTTCAAGAAATAAGGTGTAGAGTTATGGCTAAATCATCTATGAAAGCTCGTGAAGCGAAACGCACTAAATTAGTTGCGAAATACGCTGAAAAACGTGCTGCTTTAAAAGCAATTATCTCTAACGTTGAAACTTCAGAAGAAGAGCGTTGGGATGCAGTATTAAAACTTCAATCTTTACCTCGTGATTCAAGTTCTTCACGTCAACGTAACCGTTGTAACGTTACAGGTCGCCCACACGGTTACCTACGTAAGTTCGGCATGAGCCGTATCAAGCTTCGTGAAGCTATGATGCGCGGTGAAGTTCCTGGTCTTAAGAAAGCTAGTTGGTAATAAGGAGAAAGCAATTATGATGACTGATCCTATCGCGGACATGTTTACACGCATCCGCAACGGTCAATCTGCAAGTAAAACTGCAGTAACTATGCCTTCTTCAAAGCTAAAAGTAGCTATTGCTAACTTGCTTAAAGAAGAAGGTTACATTTCTGACTTTTCAGTAGAAGCTGGTGTTAAGCCTGAGCTAACTGTTGAGTTGAAATACTTCGAAGGTAAAGAAGTAATCGAGACAATCAAACGTGTTTCACGTCCTGGTCTTCGCGTATACAAAGGTAGCACTGAGCTTCCTCAAGTATTAGCTGGCTTAGGTATTGCTATTGTTTCTACTTCTAAAGGTTTAATGACTGATCGCGCTGCTCGCTCCGCGGGCCTAGGTGGCGAGATCATTGGTTTCGTAGCGTAAGGAGCAAGAATATGTCTCGTGTTGCAAAAGCACCTGTGTCTGTTCCTGCAGGCGTTACTGTTACGTTATCAGGTCAAGACATTACTGTTAAAGGTCCAGTAGGTGAGCTTTCAGCTACTATTCACAGTTTAGTTAGCGTTTCTCAAGAAGGTGAAACAATTACTACTACTGTTGCTGAAGAAAGCAAAGCTGCTTGGATGCAAGCTGGTACAGCTCGCGCAAACATCAACAACATGGTTGAAGGTGTAAGCAAAGGTTTTACTAAGAAGTTAATTCTTAACGGTGTTGGTTACCGTGCAAAAGCTGCTGGTAAAGTGTTAAACCTATCTTTAGGTTTCTCTCACCCAGTTGACCATGCAATTCCTGAGGGAGTTAAGTGTGAAACTCCTAGCCAAACTGAAGTTGTACTTTCTGGTGCAAACAAGCAGTTGGTTGGTCAAGTAGCTGCAAACATTCGTTCATACCGTGAGCCAGAGCCTTACAAAGGTAAAGGTATCCGTTACGATGACGAACACGTTCGCCGTAAAGAAGCTAAGAAGAAGTAGGGTAATACGATGGATAAGAAAACATCTCGTTTACGCCGTGCTAAACGTGCACGTGCAAAAATCAGCGAGTTGGGTGCGAATCGTTTAGTCGTATTCCGTACTCCTCGTCACATTTACGCGCAACTTATCGCTCCAACTGGTTCTGAAGTTATCGCAGCTGCGTCTACTTTAGACAAAGAAGTTAAAGCTCAAGTTGAGAAAACTGGTAACAAAGCTGCAGCGGAAGCTGTAGGTAAAGCAATCGCTGAACGCGCTAAAGCAAAAGGCATCGAGTCTGTTGCATTTGACCGTTCAGGTTTCCGTTACCACGGTCGCGTAAAAGCGTTAGCAGAAGCAGCTCGTGAAGCTGGCCTTCAGTTCTAGGAGTTGATCATGGCTAATGTAGAAAACACACAACAACAAACAGATATGGCAGAAAAGCTAATCGCTGTTAACCGCGTATCAAAAGTGGTTAAAGGTGGTCGTATTTTCAGTTTCACAGCATTGACTGTAGTTGGTGACGGTAATGGCCGTGTTGGTTTTGGTTACGGTAAGGCACGTGAAGTTCCTGCTGCAATCCAAAAAGCAATGGAAAAGGCTCGTCGTAACTTAGTAACTGTTGACTTGAAGGGTACTACTCTTCAACACCCTATCAAGGGTCGTCACTCAGGTTCTAAAGTTTACATGCAACCTGCTTCTGAAGGTACAGGTATCATCGCCGGTGGTGCGATGCGTGCAGTACTTGAAGTTGCTGGCGTACAGAACGTACTTTCTAAAGCGTACGGTTCTACTAACCCAATCAACGTTGTACGCGCAACCATCGGCGCTCTAGCGAACATGAAATCGCCTGAGTCTGTAGCTGCTAAGCGTGGCAAGAACGTTGCTGACATCTTGGGGTAATCAAGCATGGCTAAAACAGTTAAAGTAACTCAAGTTAAAAGTTCAATCGGTCGCTTACCTAAGCACCGTGCGACATTAAAAGGCCTTGGTTTACGTCGTATCAACCATACAGTTGAGTTAGAAGATACTCCTTCTGTACGTGGTATGATTAATCAAGTACATTACATGATTAAGGTGGAGGACTAATCTATGCGTTTAAATACATTATCTCCTGCACCAGGCGCTAAATCAGCCAAGAAACGTGTTGGTCGCGGTATCGGTTCTGGTTTAGGTAAAACAGGTGGTCGCGGTCACAAAGGTCAGAAGTCTCGTTCTGGCGGTGGCGTACGTCCTGGTTTCGAAGGCGGTCAAATGCCTTTAAAACAACGTTTACCTAAATTTGGTTTTACTTCACGTAAGTCTTTAGTTCACGCTGAAGTTCGCTTACACGAGTTAAACAAAATCGAAGGCGATGTTGTTGACATTCACACGTTAAAAGACGCTAACCTTATCACGCGTAACATTGAAACAGTTAAGATCATGCTTTCTGGCGAGATCACTAAGCCTGTGACAATTCGTGGTATTGGTGTTACTAAAGGCGCACGTGCAGCCATTGAAGCTGCTGGCGGTAAAATCGAGGAATAATACAGAATATGGCTACACCAGGTATGGATAAAGCTCAAGGTGGTTTAACCGAGCTGAAACAAAGATTATGGTTCGTGTTTTTAGCACTAATCGTGTTTAGACTAGGATCATTTGTGCCAATCCCTGGTATTGACGCCGCTGTATTAGCTCAGTTGTTTGAACAACAAAAGGGCACCATCGTAGAAATGTTTAACATGTTCTCTGGTGGTGCACTTGAGCGTGCCTCTGTACTGGCGTTGGGTATTATGCCGTACATTTCAGCTTCGATTATCATGCAACTAGGTACTCACATGGTACCTAGCCTGCAAGAGCTTAAGAAAGAAGGTGAAGCTGGACGTCGTAAGATCAGTCAGTACACTCGCTACGGTACTTTAATATTAGCAACAGTCCAATCAATCGCGATTGCTCGTGGTTTACCGGCTATGATGCCAGGTCTCGTTATTAACGAAGGCCTAGGCTTCTACTTTGCTGCGGTAGTATCTTTGGTTACTGGTACCATGTTCTTAATGTGGTTAGGTGAGCAAATTACTGAGCGCGGTATCGGTAACGGCATCTCGATTCTAATTTTTGCTGGTATTGTTGCTGGTATGCCATCAGCTGTAGGTCAAACTGCAGAGATGGCGCGTCAAGGTGAATTGCACTTATTAGTATTATTGCTAATTGCAGTGATTGTATTTGCAGTGACTTTCTTTGTTGTATTTGTTGATCGTGGTCAGCGTCGTATCGTTGTTAACTACGCGAAACGTCAACAAGGTCGTAAAGTGTTTGCTGCGCAAAGTACACATTTACCATTGAAAGTGAACATGGCTGGTGTTATTCCGCCAATCTTCGCTTCAAGCATTATCTTGTTCCCTGGTACGCTTGCGAACTGGTTTGGTCAAGGTGATGGTGCGGTTGCTGACTTCTTCCAGAATATGTCTATGGCAATTTCTCCAGGTCAGCCTCTGTATGTAATGCTACTAGCTGCTGCGATAATCTTTTTCTGCTTCTTTTACACGGCGTTGGTTTTCAACCCGCGTGAGACAGCAGATAACCTGAAAAAGTCTGGTGCGTTCATTCCGGGTATTCGTCCGGGTGAGCAAACTTCGAAATATATCGATAAAGTAATGACGCGTTTAACCTTAGCTGGTGCGTTATACATTACTTTTGTTTGTTTAGTTCCTGAGTTTATGATGATTGCTTGGGATGTTCAGTTCTATTTTGGCGGTACGTCATTACTGATCATCGTGGTAGTTATTATGGACTTTATGGCACAAGTACAAACTCATTTGATGTCTCATCAATATGACAGCGTACTTAAGAAAGCTAATCTTAAAGGCTACGGCCGATAAGATTTAACGGAGTAGTAAGATGAAAGTTCGTGCATCCGTAAAGAAGATTTGTCGTAACTGTAAAGTTGTTAAGCGTGCTGGTGTTGTTCGTGTTATTTGTAAGACCGACCCTAAGCACAAGCAACGTCAAGGTTAATTGCTAACTTAGCAAGCGAATCTTTTAGAAGTGGCATTATGTAGATATTTCTGTATAATGCCGCTTCGCTTTGCAAAAAAGAGTCAGGTTGAGTATCCTAACGGGCTTTTCAACCTGTGGTTTTTAATTTAAATATAGGAGATGTGTTAGTGGCCCGTATCGCTGGCATTAACATCCCTGATCGTAAGCATGCAGTAATTGCCCTTACTGCGATTTACGGTATCGGTTTAACCCGTTCAAAAGCAATTTTGGCGGCAACTGGTATCGCAGAATCTACTAAGATCAGCGAATTAGACGAAGCTCAAATTGATACGCTTCGTGCAGAAGTGGATAAGTACACTGTAGAAGGTGACTTACGCCGTGAAGTTTCTATGAACATCAAGCGTCTGATGGACCTTGGCTGTTTCCGTGGTATTCGCCATCGTCGCAGTCTTCCTCTACGTGGTCAACGCACTAAAACTAATGCGCGCACCCGTAAAGGTCCTCGTAAGCCTATTAAGAAGTAACGAGGTATTAGACAATGGCAAAAACTCCAGTTCGTACGCGTAAACGCGTAAAAAAACAAGTTGCTGATGGCATGGCTCATATCCATGCTTCTTTCAACAACACAATCGTAACTCTTACAGACCGTCAAGGTAATGCATTATCTTGGGCGACTGCTGGTGGTTCAGGTTTCCGTGGTTCACGTAAATCTACTCCATTTGCTGCTCAGGTAGCTGCAGATCGTGCTGGTAAAGCTGCACAAGAGTTTGGTTTGAAGAATATTGAAGTATTCGTTAAAGGTCCAGGTCCAGGTCGTGAATCTGCAATCCGTGCCTTAAATGCTGCTGGTTTTAAAATCACCAACATTACTGACGTTACACCTATTCCTCATAATGGTTGTCGTCCTCCTAAGAAACGTCGCGTTTAATAGGATAGTTGGAGAAAGAAAATGGCAAGATATTTAGGTCCTAAGCTAAAACTTAGCCGTCGTGAAGGTACTGACTTATTCCTTAAGTCTGGTGTTCGCGCGATCGATACTAAATGTAAAATCGAAACTATCCCTGGTCAGCACGGCGCGCGTCGCGGTCGTTTATCTGACTATGGTGTACAGCTTCGTGAGAAACAAAAAGTTCGTCGTATCTACGGCGTACTAGAGAAGCAATTCCGTAACTACTACAAAGAAGCGGCACGTCTAAAAGGCAACACAGGTGAAAACTTGTTACAACTTTTAGAAACTCGTTTAGACAATGTAGTTTACCGTATGGGTTACGCAAGTACTCGTGCTGAAGCTCGTCAACTAGTTAGCCACAAAGCTATCGTAGTAAACGGTGTTGTAGTAAATATTCCATCTTTCACTGTTAAAGCTGAAGATGTGGTTTCTGTTCGCGAAAAGTCTAAGACTCAAGCACGTATCGTTGCTGCTTTAGAATTAGCTGAGCAACGTGAGAAGCCAGTCTGGGTTGAAGTAGACAACAAGAAAATGGAAGGCGTTTTCAAACGTGTTCCAGAGCGTTCAGACTTGTCTGCTGAAATTAATGAACAGTTGATTGTCGAGCTTTACTCTAAGTAAAGCTGAACTTAAAGAGAGGACATAATGCAGGGTTCTGTAACCGAATTCTTAAGACCGCGTTTAGTAGACGTTGAAACAATCAGCCCTACTCGTTCTAAAGTTACTTTAGAGCCGCTAGAGCGTGGTTTTGGTCACACACTAGGTAATGCGTTACGCCGCATTCTTTTATCTTCAATGCCAGGATGTGCTGTAACTGAAGTTGAAATTGATGGTGTATTACACGAGTACAGTAGTAAAGAAGGTGTTCAAGAGGACATCATCGAAATACTGTTAAACCTTAAAGGATTGGCGGTAGGCTTAGAAGGCAAGAATGAAGCTGTTCTAACTATCACTAAATCTGGTGAAGGCCCTGTTACGGCAGCTGATATTCAACATGACGGCGATGTAGAAATTGCTAACCCAGATCATGTTATTTGTCACTTAACTGGTGATGGTTCTATCAGCATGCGCATTAAAGTAGAAATGGGTCGTGGTTACGTTCCAGCTTCTACTCGTCGTGATGCCGAAGAAGAAGAGCGCGCAATTGGCCGTTTATTGGTTGATGCCTCTTTTAGTCCTGTAGCAAGAATTGCTTATGACGTAGACTCAGCGCGTGTTGAACAACGCACTGACCTAGATAAGCTAATCATTGACATGGAAACTAACGGTACGTTAGATCCGGAAGAAGCAATCCGTCGCGCTTCTACAATCCTAGCTGAACAGCTAGACGCATTCGTAGAGCTTCGTGATGTAACTGAAGTGGAGCAAAAAGAAGAGAAACCTCTATTTGATCCAATCTTGCTTCGTCCTGTTGATGACTTAGAGCTAACTGTTCGTTCAGCGAACTGTTTAAAAGCAGAAGCAATTCAGTATATCGGTGATTTAGTACAGCGTGCAGAAGTAGAACTTCTTAAAACTCCTAACTTAGGTAAGAAGTCACTTACTGAAATCAAAGACGTGTTAGCGTCTCGTGGTTTATCTTTAGGTATGCGCCTAGAGAACTGGCCACCAGAAAGCATCGCTGATAACGACTAAGTCTTATCGTAAACTAATAGTAGAGAAGGATTAACTTATGCGCCATCGTAAAAGCGGTCGCCAGTTAAACCGTAATAGCAGTCATCGTCAAGCGATGTTCCGCAATATGGCAAGCTCTTTAGTTAAGCACGGTGTTATCAAAACTACTGTTGCTAAAGCTAAAGAATTACGTCGCGTTGTTGAGCCACTAATTACATTGGCAAAAACAGACAGCGTAGCTAACCGTCGTTTAGCTTTCGCTCGTACACGTGACCAAGAAGTAGTAGGTCTTTTATTCAACGAACTTGGTCCTCGTTACCAAGAGCGTCCAGGTGGTTACACTCGCATCTTAAAATGCGGTTACCGTACTGGTGATAAAGCGCCTATGGCTTACGTTGAGTTAGTAGATCGTCCAGTAGTTGAAGAAGCTGTTGAGACTGAAGAAGCTAGCGCAGACGCTTAATCGAAAGATTAAATAAAAACGGAGCTTCGGCTCCGTTTTTTTTGTGCGTTAAAAACTAAGTAACCTGAGCTGCGCATAAGAAATTGAACTAAATACCCTTGTGGTGATCAGATCTTTCGACAAAGTGACACAAGATTACTAAGGCAAGGGCATGAATAACTTAGATGCAATTTACGTAGAGGTCGATGATTTTTG
>JAKVCY010000107.1 GCA_022448425.1 Thalassotalea sp.
AACAAAAATCATCGACCTCTACGTAAATTGCATCTAAGTTATTCATGCCCTTGCCTTAGTAATCTTGTGTCACTTTGTCGAAAGATCTGATCACCACAAGGGTATTTAGTTCAATTTCTTATGCGCAGCTCAGGTTAGTTACTCTTGGTTTACTCTTTTGGCTAATCGTTTAAGGAAAAGCATGAATCACACAAATATTCGAAGTATTTTTACTTTTGCACTTTCCAGTCAGCTAGTGCTTTCTGCATGCGGTAGTTCCTCAACAAATAATTTTGGCGTCGAAAGTAATATAGACGGCGAAAGTGTTGCGACGATCATTAGTGATCGCGTTGCAATGAGCCAAGTTGTTTTTTTGCCCGATAGCGAAAAAGCCGCTCTAGTTCCAGACCTACCAGCGACTCAATTCCAAATTGTCAGTATTGCTGAGGGTAAAGTCGTCTACGAGGGAGCGTTAACTGATTCAAAAGAGTGGCAAGTGGCTAAAGGTGAATCTTATAAAGTCGCAGACTTTTCAACGTTAAATTCAGCAGGGGATTTGATACTGCGTATTGATGGAGTTGAAGACAAGGCTTTTCAAATTAAGCAAAATGCTTACGATAAATTGCACGACGCGTCGCTTAAATCATTCTACTTCAACCGTGCAAGCACTGAGATTACAGAAGAGTACGGAGGCGCTTGGGCAAGGGCAGCAGGACACCTAGATGAAAAGGTTAATTATCATGTCTCAACGCTCAAAGGCTCGGCCAAGGAAGGCAGTAGCAATAGCAAAGACGTTTTGTTAATAGCATCAAAAGGGTGGTATGACGCTGGAGATTACGGTAAATATGTGGTGAACTCAGGCATAGCCACCTATACCTTGCTTGCTGCTTTCCAACATCATCCAAATTTTTATCAAAACAGAAAAATCAATATTCCTGAATCGGGCAATGGCCTTCCCGACTTATTAGATGAAATAAGTTGGAACCTTGAATGGCTTGAGAAAATGCAGGCGGATGACGGCAGTGTTTATCATAAACTTACAACATTGAAGTGGCCTGGTAAAGAAATGCCACATCAAGATAAAAGAGCACTCTATGTTATTGGTAAATCTACAAGCGCAGCGTTAGACTTTGCTGCTGTCATGGCAATGGCTAGTCGTGTGTATGGTAAGCAATCAGATACCTATTTAACGAAAAGCCAACAGTGGCTTAAGCAGGCTACCAGCGCATATCAGTGGGCTAAAGCGAACAGTGATTTACGCTATGTTCAGCCTGATGACGTAAAAAGTGGTGAATATGGTGACGACTTCTTCCATGACGAATTTTCTTGGGCGGCAGCAGAGCTATTTTTAGCAACAAACGATACACAATTTATCACCGATTTTACACAATACCAACAGCCGTTTACCGTTCCTAGCTGGCAACACGTGTCGGCATTGGGCGTTATCTCTTTGCTGTCTGCAGAAATAAATAATTTAGACGAAGCATTTTATCAGCAATTGCGTAAGACCTTGCTCGATAATGCAGATGTTTATGTAGCTCAATATAAAGAAAGTGCATCTCGCTTACCTATGGTAGCCGATGATTTCGTTTGGGGAAGCAATTCTGCTGCGCTGAATAAAGCAATAGTGCTAATGCAAGCCTACCGTTTAACGGACAACGCAGAATACAAAGCTGTCGCTTCAAGCTTAATGACCTATGTACTTGGGAAGAATCCAACTGGTTATTCTTTTGTCACAGGATTTGGCCAGAAGCCTGCTATGCTGCCTCATCACCAGGCTTCTCAAAGTGACGGTGTCTCTAAACCTATTCCTGGTATGTTAGTTGGTGGGCCTCAAAACGGTCAGCAAGACGGTTGTGACTACCCATCCGATGAACCAGCTTTATCCTATGCTGATACATGGTGCAGCTATTCAACCAATGAAGTAGCAATCAATTGGAATGCACCTTTGGTTTATATGTTAGCGGCATTAATAGCGGATCAAAAAGCTTCCGAAGAATAGAAATAGTTAGCTACTAGCAGTAAACAGTAAGTAAAATAAAAGCGTTATGACTATAAGTATTTCTCCATCGTTTTCGCTGCAGGATCTCAAAACAGTGGATACTCCAGACATTTTCCAACTTGTCGAAGCAAATCGCCCATTACTTGAAAAGTATCTGTATTGGGCTGAAGGTGTTACCGACTTAAGCACAACGAAAAAGTATATTGAAGACCGCGTGAATAGCGGACTAGAGGGTGCTCAGTGGCTCAAGTTTGTTTTTGAAGGAGAGACGGTGGGTGTATTCGGTATTAAATCTGTTTGCGCGAGCACAGGTGAAGCTGAAGTTGGATATTGGCTTTCTCAGCATGCACAAGGAAAGGGGCTGGTTACACAAGCAATGGAAGCCGTTATTCATTTGTTGCGAGAACGAGGCGCCAAATGTTTAGTGATTACTTGTCTTGAACAGAATAAAGCCAGTATTGCCGTAGCTGAGCGTGTAGGCGCGAGTCACGTAGAGACGAAACCAAATTACCTAACACTCGATGGCAATCTGCAGGACTTATTTATCTACTCATTAGCCTTGGGGTGAATTTGCTTTGGATTGGCGTTTAATTAGCATTTAACGCAGCTACTAACACTAACGTTACTCGCTACTGAGTCTTTCAAAATCTTCCAGCTTTTCGGGGTAATGTTGAATTACATAGTTTGATAGATTTTCATTTCCGCCAAGGAGCTTATTAGCTTTAGCTAACATTTCAACGACTATATTGGCATTGTTATCATCCGCGTTAAACGCAAACTGTTTGAATCGTGCTTGAGCTAACAGTTCAATAGCAGATTCATCCATAACAACTGACCCCGCTACCCCAACCTTAATCATTGCCTCAAAAACTCGGGCTGGGCGTTCACCATCCGGCCAGTCACTGCGCTTTGGAAACGGAGTGCCTTGTTGGTATTCAGGAAAATAATATCGTGTAATTTCTTCCAAATTAGCCAAAGCCTTTAGCAGGTTTAAGGAGCTTAACGCATGGTAACTAAGAGACGGATCTTCATCAAATGAAGGGTAGCGACTAACATTGTTGAATAAAGTAATCTGTATTTCTTTAATATCGTGTCTAGATACAAAATCGAAGTCATTAGTAGATGGAAACCCTTTTTCCATCAGCTTTTGATAGTCTTGTTCACTAATGTTTTCCAAAATCCCAAACAACCGCTCGTTTACCTGAGCATAAGCTTCTCGGTATTCTTCTGGCGTTCCACTCAAAAAATCGTTTGAATTTGTTGATGGGGTACTAGTTTTATATTCGACTAATTTTTCTATCGATGTTGGAGTGTTAGCGGGAATGTTTTGAGGAAAAACTTCAGAGTCTTCACTAGAGGAACTTATCGTTTCTGATTGTGTGTCTCGAATAATAGGCTCGCCATCAAGCACTTTTAACAACAGAGCCCCTGACAAACTAACAACGATGATTGATATGATGATTTTATTCATTAAAAGATTCCAATTCCTTTGTCTTTACTCGACAATTTCCTAATGTCGAACCGCTTCCATTCTTTTCTATAACACTTTTTAGCTCGTTCCACGTTTGAGTTTATACAGCATCTTTATAAGCTTCAATACCTTACGTTGGTAGAACTTTGCGTCATAACTACAGCGTTGTTTCAATACACATCATTTCCTGAATTAAGCGTTTAAAACGCTTCTAGCTAAGTTGATGGCTAAATATGATCAACTAGCAATTTCGCCGATTAGTACATTAGTTCGGTATTAGACCTTTGGCTAATATCATTGTACTAGACGATTGGTCTACTATGTTTGTATCGATATTTTAAAAGATACGAATAAAGGTGTTCCCATTACTTCTTTGCAAACAAAGAAAGCAAACAGCACTGAACAGTTAAACGTCGGTGATAGCAAAGCAAAAGATACGCGAACTATGTTAATTCATAGCGGTTTAGAACATTTAACTGAGTCAGGCTTTGCTTCTTCTGGACTAGATAAGATCTTAAAAAAAGTTGGTGTACCAAAGGGGTCTTTTTATTACTACTTCTCAAGCAAAGAGGCGTTTGGCCTCACTGTACTTGAAAGTTATGCCGACTACTTTGCCAATAAACTCGATATTAGTTTGCTAAATCAGACTGTTTTTCCCTTATCTCGCCTAGCGCTATTTGTTGAAGATGCCAAGCAGGGGATGAAGCGCCATCAATTTAAACGCGGCTGTTTAGTTGGGAATTTAGGACAAGAAGTAGACCTTTTGCCGGAAAGCTTTCGAGAACCACTCATCGAAACGCTTAATAATTGGCAATCAAAAGTTGCGGCTTGTTTAAATGAGGCAAAACGATCGGGCGAGTTGGCTGAATGTGCCGACTGTGAAGCGTTGGCAGAATTTTTCTGGATAGGCTGGGAAGGAGCCGTTAGCCGAGCAAAATTGGAAGCGAGCACACAGCCATTAGACAACTACTTAAAGCTGTTTTTAGCTGGGTTGCCAAGGTATTAGGCTGAGCATTAGTTATTTTTGAAAGAAGTTATCCATACATTTGGGGAGGAAACATGTTTAAAGGCGTATTGATTGAAAAAGATGAAGCGAGCGATAGTAAAAGTTACAACGTAAGCGTGAAGTCATTAGACGACAGCGTGTTGATGGACGGAGACACTGTTATCAATGTCGCTTACAGTACTCTCAATTACAAAGATGCACTAGCGATTACCGGTAAGTCGCCTGTTGTACGTAAGTTTCCAATGGTGCCTGGTATCGATTTGGTCGGCACAGTAGAAAGTTGTAGCTCAGGGAAATTTAATGTTGGTGACCAAGTAGTACTCAATGGCTTTGGCGTTGGTGAAGTGCACTGTGGTGGCCTGGCGCAAAAAGCGAAATTAAATAGCGATTGGCTTATTTCATTGCCTAAAGGTTTGTCTGCTAAACAAGCAATGGCTGTTGGTACGGCTGGCTATACGGCAATGTTGTGTGTGATTGCACTTGAAAAACATGGTGTAACGCCTGACATGGGGGAAATATTAGTCACTGGTGCTAATGGTGGTGTTGGCAGTTATGCTATTGCGATACTCGCTAAACTTGGCTACCAAGTTGTGGCATCTACAGGTCGAGTAGATGAAGCACAGTATTTAAAAGGCCTTGGCGCGAGCGACGTTATTGAAAGAAATACATTATCAGAGCCTGGCAGACCGTTGGCAAAAGAGCGTTGGGCTGGGGTAATTGACTCTGTAGGTAGTCATACGCTAGTGAATGCATGTGCATCAACTAAATACGGCGGTATCGTTGCTGCATGCGGCCTAGCACAAGGCATGGATTTACCTGGCACTGTTGCACCATTTATTCTTCGCGGCGTTACACTGGCAGGCATTGATAGTGTGATGAGACCAACTAAAGATCGTTTAGATGCTTGGCAACGCATAGCTGAAACCTTAGGTGCAGAAACGTTTGATGGTGTCGCTAAGGAAATAATACTAGACGACGTTATTGATACGGCAAACCAATTAATCGAGGGTAAAGTTCAAGGTCGCGTTATTGTCGATTTAAGCTAGCCTTTCATACGCTAATTAGTATTAGTTTAATTTACATTTTTATGTCGCTTACTTCCCGCCTGAGTTCGCATGGTTTGGTTAGAAGTAAGCGATTTTGTTATTTGTAGGGTAGTAAAACCAAAATTTATTTCTTCTTTGTTTCAGCGTAGCAAAAGAAATTCAAATTAAAGCTAGTAGATTTAATTAGTTAGTAGATAATATGCATGCCTCATTTGAGGTAACATAACTCATCATCGAGATAGTTCTACCAAATTTGTGGCGATTGACTAAATACTAAGGATTAAATGCCACAGGTTACAAATTACATTGCCCTGTCTTGGGATACTGCACACTAAACATAAAAAGAGGTAAAATGGCGGTTTTAGAAAGACTTAAAGCACCAAACGAAAAACTAAAAGTTAAGGCTAATCAAGTCACCAATGTCGGCGACGTTCAAACATTAATAGACGATATGCTCGACACCATGTACGACACTGAAGATGGAATAGGGCTTGCGGCAACTCAAGTTGGTAGAAGTGAAGCCATCATCATTATCGACATTTCAGAAGAAAGAAACTCGCCACTTATTTTGATAAACCCTGAAGTTATCGAGGGTAACAACAAAGAAGTGGGACAAGAAGGCTGTTTATCTGTACCTGGTTACTATGCCGATATAGAGCGTTACACCTCAGTTAAGGTGAAGGGGGTAGATCGCCACGGTAACGAAATCATAGTAGAGAGCGATGGCTTTTTAGCGATTGTTTTACAGCATGAAATTGATCATTTAAAAGGAAGGCTCTTTATTGAGTACCTTTCGCCGCTTAAACAAAAAATGGCACTCAAGAAAGTTAAAAAGTTTGTTAAATCAGTGGCGTAACAAGCTTTAGCATGCATTTCTTAGCTTAGTGCAGGCTATGCGTCACCACAGAACTCATCGTAGAGTACTTGAATTATCTTTAGCGCCACTGGATTTGCAATACGGTAGTAAATTGTTTGTGAATATCGAGTGGTGCTTACCAACCCCTCATTTCTTAATTTGGCTAAGTGTTGTGACAATGCTGATTGGCTAAGGTCGATCTTGTCATTGAGTTCGCTTACCGACATTTCGTTTTCACCAAGGTGACACAAAATCATCAGCCTGTATTTATTACTGATTGATTTTAATAACTTTTCAGCTTGCGCTGCATTTTCTGCGATATCGCTAATTGCCGATGTATCCAAGCGTTTTACCCTAAATCCTGTCTGTTTTGAAAATACATTAGACATTTTTAATGTAACTGTCGATATTCTAAAATACTAAATTAGAAAATGCTAATGTAGATTTATCTAATGTAAAGTTTTTTACATAAAGCTCTTAGTGTGAGTTTTTCTGTATTGAATAACTATCACGTTAAGGTGACATCCTTGTCTGAATCTAAACTATCTGAATCTTACGTAGCTACAAAAACAGCTGAACGTGTTTTGGCTCAAAATACCGTATACAAAAGGGTACTAGCTTTCGCATTGGGCAAGCAAAAAGCTATTTACACTGCGGTATGGATATTGGTGATTGCTACGCTGGCGATGTTTCCTCAACTGCAAATTGATACCGATCCTGAAAACATGCTTAACGCAGATTCGCCAGCTCGAAAACTGCATAATCAGGCTAAAGCTGACTTCTCAATGCATAACATGATGGTGATTGGTGCAATCAGCAAAGATACGGTGTTTAGTGTCAGTAAACTCAATGCGGTTCATCAAGTAGCAAGCTACTTATCGTCGCTTGAAGAAGTGATTACACAAGATGTGATGGCGCTAAATGTTGTTGACAATATTACGCAGGAACTTAGCAGTGAAGGCGAAAACCTTGGTATTCGATTTGAATACCTAATGAAGCATGCTCCTCAAAGCCTAGAACAAGTTAATGCTGTGAATATAGCCGTAAATCGACTACCTGTGCTTAACAATACGTTGGTGTCAGGTGACGACAAAGCGGTAGCAATTACTTGCTGGCTTAGTTTGCTGGCGTAATATTTGCTGTTTACGAATAACAGTCAATAAAATGTCTGAGCTTATGTTTATGGATAAAATCTCATCAAAGTTGAAAGTGACGTTAAGTGCCTTATTGCTTTCATCGTTGCTATTGGTAGTTTATAGTCTCTCTTCAAAAGAGGAATATTGTCCTGTAATCGATGACTTAAGAAAAGTAGACGCAATTAAAGCGGTGAATACCTTCAGTCTTGCCAAAATTCATTATTTTGTCGATTTACAACATAGCTATCAAATTCTAGTGGTAAAGTGGCAAGTTGAAGAGGCGTATGCCTTTTTAAACAACATAGGGATTACAGCACGGAGTCATCATCAATCCAGTTGCAAAGTTGTGCACTAAGTTGAGAAGCTTATATTTGATTTCATAGTGCTTGGTAACTCTGGTTAACGTTAATGCCTCATAATTATACGCCACTATTCCGTTGTACTGGCTGTAGAGCTACAAGGAAAGATTAATGATCGAGTTACGTGAATCTTTAGAAATTGAAATACCCAAGTTCATCGAAATGGAAAATTCTGATGAAGCTTCTGAATTTATTATCCCGCACACGTTTGAGAAACACCGGTCTGAACTACGTAAAAAGAACATTCATTATTTATCAATTTACAAAGACAACGCGCTTAAGGGATTCTTCATTCTTTCAATAGGAATGAACGACGATGTAGAGTTTCGCAGAGTTGTCGTTGCTTCAAAAGGTGATGGTATAGGGCAAGCGTCGATAAAGCTTATGGAGGCTTACTGTAAAGAAAATATAGGCGCTAGACGAATTTGGCTGGATGTATTCTCTTTTAATAAAAGAGGTCAACACATATACAAAAAACTGGGTTATGTGCAATTTGGTGTAGATGAGTATGAAGGAAAAGAGTTATTGCTATATGAAAAGCAGCTTTAACTTGTTGCTAGGCTTTTCTTTGGTTCTCTGGTTCTTTTGTTGTTTGCTTCTTTGTTATAGTGTTTTAACTAACAATGATTAGAGATCAGCTTATAGAAATACAGCATTTCACAATGAAAAACGCCCCCTCAACGGGGCGTTTGAATTACTATCTTCTGCGGCGTCTGCGACGTTTTTTAACCGTTTCTAATGATTCTTTATCATCAATAAAGACCAATTCTATATCTTCTTCTTTCTCGTCGTTCGGCGCTTCAGTTTGTTTTAAAACCTCAGATAAACGCTGTTCTGGCTCAGGCTCTTTAAATACAGACTTAAACATGCCGCGAATGCCTTTGCTATTGGCGTCGTCCTTAGACTCTGCAGCTTCACGTTGGCTAGAAACGCTAGACTGATCAGGTGCACTTGGTGCTGTTTGAACAGCTGGTGCAGCTTGCTCTGCATTCTCCGCTTCGTTTATCGCTGCGTCTGCTGTTACTTCGCTTGATTGCTCTTCGTCAGCTTCAATTTCTTCTAGTTCGGCAGGTTCAGCAGAATCAAATGCCTTTCTAACATTTGCGATTTCTGTTTTAGCAATCTCTGTCGCAGAGTCTACATCGTTAACTTTCTTACTTAACAGGTGGAACATCTTCTCAGTCGCAACAATAGCTTTTTGCACTTCTGGAGAGAAGTTGGCCGTTAGCTTTTGATATGCAATGATGTCGTCTTCAAACGCCATCATATTGTCGTGGGTCTGCTTCAATTTCGCATCGATGTATTCAATGCGGTCAGTCAGAATTCTTTCGCGCTCTTTTAAATCGTCAAATACGGGTGTTGCGTGCTTAACTTCATGTGCAATGTCGCTGAATTCGCTAACTGAGTAGGCTGGTTGCCAGTAAACGAAGTTTGGCTGCCACACGAAAAACTGTGGGTCCTTTCTGTTATTAGATTCAATCGCACTGCGAGTTTCTTCTAGAGAAAGGGGTCCTGTCACTTTGCCGTGACTAGCTATATACCATGATACCATTACTGCTTCCTTGAAAGATTACTTCTCACCAACCATCATTGTCATATCTCTATTGGCAACATCAGCCAAGTTCCTTTGCAGGGCTTTGTGCTGGTTCTCAATAGTTTGAATGGCTTGCTTAACTTCTTTGATGAGCGACATCGCTATTTCGTGTTGAGTTTCAATTTCTTCATTAATTTCTTTTAATGAATTTGCACTCACGCGGAAGGTGACATCAATTCTTTCAAAGGTCTCTAATAACTGCGCTTCTTTGCTGTCGAAGTTCTCAACATCTACAGCACATAGTGTCGCAGGGGGAGCAGGAACATTAACTTCGCCGCTAAATTCCTCTATTGAGTTAGCTGGTTGCCATAAACCATACTCTGGCTGCCAAACGTAAGCGCCAGGATTATCCTTAACATACTTGATGGCTTCAGCACCTGCTATCGGGCCTACAACCTTTCCATTATTCGAAAAAAGCCATTTCTTCATTATTAGCCTCTTGTAGGTTACTTATTAATAAATATCTTAACGATGCTGAAGTGGGCAGATTAGGTTCTTTCTCGCCTGCTCGCATCACGTCCCCAAGCTATTGTTGAAACTCGATATTCATAAGCCATTGATTACGAATAAAAATACCAGTTAAAATAGGGTTTAAAGAGCTTTGACTTAGTAAATTTAGCGTAAAACTTATACTACTAGTTATCTTGCTAAGCAACAGGGAAATTTATCTGAATACACCTAAATTTTCAATTGTTTATTTTTAGTATTTTAGGCGAGTGTATTAAGTTTCATCACTAGTACGTTGTAATCGTTGTATTATTTACGTGCTTTATAACAATTCAGTTTCATGGTGTCTTGTATTCTTTTCGTGTTCGTAATCAATAAATGTAACTATAAAGCGTGGTAAAGTAGGTGACGTGTTGAACCCATTTAATTAGAATAAACCCTAAAGAAATTATCGTTTTAGTAGCAGAGTCTACGCGGGTACAGACGTCATTTATGTTGTTATCTTATAAGAAATTGTCATCAATCGATCTCATCCTTGCCTTGCGCGCCTGTTCTATTGTTATCCAGCTGTCTCTAGTATTATTTGTTAATCTTGTTTTGATTACGCGTTACCGTGGTTGCCGCTACTTTTTATTTTGTTAGAGGTTGTCTTTAACGGAACTTCTTATTTTCTATATAAAAACAACCCTCAAGCAAATCGCGCGATATCTTTTTACAATTATTTGCAGGCATTTTGTTTTTAGGTGGTTTGCTTTACTTTAGTGGTGGCGCGACTAACGCATTTGTTTCGCTTTTGCTTATTCCTATCGCTATTGGCGCGGCTGCACTGCAGATTTCGGGGGTTATTGCACTGGCGCTAGCGGCCGTGGGTATATACAGCCTGTTGCTTTGGTTAATGCTAATGCACATTATGCATGGCAATATGGAAGGTCACTTTATTGGGATGTGGCTAAATTTCTTGTTTTACAGCGTTGTCGTTTGTGTAGTGGTAATGCAAATGGCTAGAACATTGAAAGTTAAAGAGCAAACAATTGCTAAGTTTCGAGAATAACAATTAAAGCAAGAACGGGTTATGGCTTTGGGGATAGCTTCCGCGCAAGTGTCTCACGATGTCGCAACGCCTATTGCATCAATACGATTAATCGTTGATGAAATGGAAGAAGAGGGGCTGTGCACTGATCAAGAGCTACTTGCCCAGCTTAAAGGCCAAGCGGAAAAGTGTAGTGAAAAACTAGCGACGTTTAGGGAAACGGCGGAAGATATTCGCTCAAATAAAGAGTCCATAAAGTCGTGTACTTATATTTTTAATCAGCTTAAAAATTACAGCCAACTTTATTACCCAGCGATTGCATTTGATTTTTCAGATACTACGCTCTTGCAGCGAAAACTTAAAAAGCGTCCGAGCTTTGCAGACAAAAGCTAATTCGACACTTACAAACCTTAGACCAAACTGAAAGTCGCTTTTTTTCGTATCACAGATAAATTCGTAATAGTGATGTGAAATTATGTTTTCATTCTTAAAGAAAGATCCCCTAAAAAAACTCAATAAAGCGTATTATCAAAAGCTTGAGCAAGCGATGCACGCCCAACGCAATGGTGATATGCGTTCCTACGCGGCGTTAACTGCCGAAGCTGAGGAATTGAATAAGGAAATTAATGCATTAAAAGAGGCTGCTGAAACCTAAAGTTCAAAGAAAAAGGCAGAGTATTCTCTGCCTTTTTAATTATCTACTTTTGCGAGCGAGGTTTAGAAATTGTAAGTTAACTGCGCAATGACTTCTCGTGGGTCACCAAGGAAATGTCCATTTTCTTCAGAGAAGCCACTAACGGCATATTCTTTGTCGAATATGTCGTTAACGTTGATACTTAGTAGCACGTCATCCCAACGCGTTGTTCAACTTGCATCAAACACGGTGTACGATTTAACTTTTTGACCATCGAAACTAATTTGCTCGCTAACGTAATCAGCGCCGAAAGCGATTTAAGAGTCATACTGCTCGAGTGCGTAGCGGAACCAAATACCTGCTTGGTGTTTTGGAGCGTTTACAAACGTTCCATCGTCACTCACATTGCGTTCGTCACCTTCAATAACCTGAGTATCGTTGTATGCATAGTTTGCCGTTAAGCTAAGCTTGTCACTAATATCACCAACCACAACTATTTCGACACCTTCGCTCTCGATTAATCCGTAGTTAATTAACGGAGCAATATTTGGCGTTTTGTCCTGGTCACCGAAGTCGGGGTTAGATTGAACAAGGTTTTCTTTGTCAATTTGGTAGTAGACGAATGTGGTAAAAATGCGCCCATCTAACCATTCTTTCTTCGCACCAACTTCGATTTGGTTACCAGTAGTTGGCTCTAGTGCGCCAGTGCTTTCTTCGAAATCGCTTGCACTAACAGGATTAAAGCTTTCTGAGTAGCTCGTATAAAAAGATAAGTCATCACTGGCTTTGTAGGTTAAACCGGTACGGTAGCTTACATCGTTGTCACCATAGCTGGCGCCTGATTCTTTATCCGTCTCTTCGAAATCATCGAAACGCGCACCTAACATTAGGATCCATTGCTCGTTTAGGTTAACCATATCTTGTAAGTAGAAACTGTATTTTGTGTGTTCAATGCCATCGCGTTCCATGTCGCGAAGGTTATACGGTGAAGGATCGGTTAAACCGTAGTTAAGCTCGAAAATATTTAAGTTACGAACACCGTCGGCTTCATATCTCGCTCTAAAGTAATCGTACTCAGTCTCTATGTCGTGATAGTCGCCACCGAATAACAATTCGTGTGCTAGCCCGGCTGTATTTGTTTCATATACAAAGTCTGTTGTTAGACTTACTTCTTCGTTCGCACGATATTGGTCTCGGTATTCGCGGCGAATTGTCTGATCTTTGATATCCGCGACTCCATCGACGTTTACGTCAAGCCAACTGCGAGATTCATTATACGCTTGCTCACGTTCATTATCGATATAACGTACTGTAACATTGGTTGAAAAGTTATCGCTGAAATCGTGTTTTAAATTGCTGTGTAAAACAATAGCTTAAAGGTCTTGGAAATCGAATTTTTCGTTTGCATTGTATGAACGATCAACAATAAAGTTTCCTTCATCGTCAACAGGCACACCACGCAGGCGGTTACCGCCTAAGTCTTGTTGGATGTAGTCGAAAGTAAAGTCAACAGATGTTGTGTCTGAGGGTTGAAACAGTAGCCCGCCGCTAAACTCAATATTTTCGCTGTCCGCGTTATTTCTGAAACTGTTTTGCTTCTCGTAAAAGCCGCCGAGTCGGTAGGCTAAATCTTCTGTAATGCCATCGGTAAGCTCTAAAGAACCGCCAGCGAGTGCATAATTACCAACTGTTAAATTCAAGCTACGGGTGCGATTAAAAGAAGGCTTTTTAGTGACGTAGTTAATCATACCCCCAGGTTCGCCACCACCATATACTGCCGCAGCAGGTCCTTTTAGAAGTTCAACTCGTTCTACATTGAAAAGCTGCGGCACGCTGAAGCTAGAGAATGGGTCGCCACGAACACCGTCATAAAACACGTTGGCGTCGTCTCTAAATCCTCGGAAGGTTATTCATTTGCAAGAGATTGATCAGCCATTAAAAGAGAAGAGGATAAGGCTAAATAAATTGGATGGAGTTTCATGTATTTTGTTTTGAAGTTAGAAAATGATTCGAAAGATAATGATTCGTAATACGGATGTGAAGTGGTAATTTCAATTAAGCTTGCTATTTGATGGGGAAGTACTAGAAATAGAATTCGTTAACTTTTGAAACGATTCTGATAACTTAAACTACTGTTTTGCAATGAGTTGTCTGATGTGCATAAAATGAATACAACTGATGCGTTAGCGATTGTTAGCGTAGTACCAAAACTGTTTATTAGTATTTTTGAATTCAAGGAAGAAGAGATATGTTTGAAAGCTTTTTTAAAAATAGAAAGATTAAAAAATACGCTCGAAAGTTACCGTACGACTTAAAACTAATGTATGGATACAAAGAATACTACTCTAAAGCAGAAGTCGACGCTGCCATTAAACGCAAAAAGATAGACAACAATGCGGGTGTTGTGGTTAGTGATAACTGCTATGCCTATGCAATGTACTGCTCACCTGAAGAATTCAAAGCAATTCATGATGAAGCGAGTGAAAATTGTGATTATGGTGCAATGCGAAGTGAGATTTCCCATACACTGTTTAACGGTCAGTATGATTTCACGTTTACGACTTTACTCGCCGATTCGACCTCCTCTAGTACCAACTCTACCAGTGATTCTGGCAATAGTAGTTTTGGTAGTGGCTTTGGTGGAGGTGATAACGGAGGCTTCGGTGGAGGAGACGGTGGCGGAGGCGGCGGAGATTAATGCTTCATCTACTTTTATTAGCAACAGGGCGAGCTTCTTGTTAAACAAGAACACTTTGTTTTAATAGCGAGTAGACGCTCCATATAGCTAAAGAAGATAGCTAAAGAATTAGCTAAAAAGAGAAACAACAATAAAAATGACAAAATGATACTGAGATAACCATGTCTGACTTTTCACCTAGTTTTATCTTTGCAGTTGCAGGGCAATTGTCTTTCGGTAGTGCCTTCTTAGGAGGCATTTTGGCAGCGATGCTGGTCACGGTTGTGGTATTCACTTCCGAAAAAAAAATCTATTAGCTGGATTGTGTCTTCTGCAGCGCTTGCAGCATGTAGCCTTCTAATTGCAGTGGTAGCTTCTTGGCGGATAATTAACCCCAATCCCGTTTAAGAAATTGAACTAAATGCCTGTTCCTAGATCGGAGCTTTTGACCAAGAACGATTCAATCTAACAAGGAACAGGCATGAAGAATCTAGTTGAATTATTTTGTGATGTCGATGACTTTTGCAAAGCATTTGTTCCCCAATGGCAACAGCAACTACTTGAAGACGGCACCAGAATTCGAAGACGTGAGTGTCGCATGTCAATGAGTGAAATGATGACAATCATTATTGGTTTTCACATGTCACATCATCGCGATTTTAAAAATTATTACTTAGGGCATGTGAGAGCATTTTATCGAACAGAGTTTCCTGAGTTACTCAGTTACACACGCTTTTT
>JAKVCY010000108.1 GCA_022448425.1 Thalassotalea sp.
ATGAATTGCCGGCACTGCTTGCAGACACAGATTGGATGGTGGTGCCCTCTATTTGGTACGAAAACTCCCCTATTGTCATTCAAGAAGCATTTAGGTCTGGCGTGCCCGTTATTGCGAGTAATGTTGGTGGGATGGCAGAAAAAGTAGTGAATGAAGTAAACGGACTTACGTTTAGTGTTGGAAAGCCTTTGTCGCTACAAAGCGTGCTAATGCGAGTGAGTAACAATCCAGACCTACTTGCTAAATGCAAAAAAGGTGTTCAAAAGCCAGAATCAATTACGGAAACGGCGTTGCAAAATTTGGCGCTATACTAAAATTATGTGGAATTATTTCATAGAAAGCGACAAAACGTCGCCAATTGCAGGTGCGCAGGTAGGCACATGCGCTGATGCTTTAAAGCTTAAGGTTGTTTCTGGTTTAGCAGATGGGGAATGGTCAATTACGCTGTGCTCGCACTCTACCCATTTAAATGGGGAAAAAGAGATATTCTTCGAGTTTACACACCCTAGTGCTTTCACCATTCCTTTAGGGCAACTAGAAGATAGCGTTAACGTTATCAAAGTGGGCATACGAAAAGGTGACGTTTTACACGAATGTTGGATAGCACTAACGCCTGTAAAGGAATATCCGAAGGTATGTATAGTAGTGGGCTCTCCGCGCAGTGGCACAACCGTTGTTGGAAATATGATTCAACAAGCCTACCAGGTGAAGGCCCATGGAGAGGCGCATTTGGCTGAGTTATTTTCTAAGCTAATAGAGCAAACAAGCCAATATATTACCAGTGGCCCTGCGGCACTTAACAAAGGCACCCTGGTATGGGAAATGCCAGCCATATTGCTAAAAGCACAGCTAATAAAGCAGCTAAGAGACTTGTACATCACCTATTATGGAACAACTGCCATTGTTGATAAAACACCAGGCATCCCAATGTTGCAAGCGTTGCCGCTTTTGCTGCTGGCTTTTCCCAACGCAAAAGTAGTGTACTGTCAGCGCCGAGGAATAGAAAACGTAGCGTCTAGAATACGTAAATTTCCGAAGGTAAAGTTTGAAGGGCATTGTCGACAGTGGGCTCAGGCTGTAAAAGTGTGGCAGCGTACGAAAAAAGCAATAAGTGCAATGCTAACTCGTGAAGACTGGTTTATAGAAGTAGAGCAGTTCAACTTGGCCACGTCTCCTAAAAACATTACGCAATCAATTGGCGATTTTTTAGGAACTAATGACGCATCTATAAATAGAATGTTTAATTACCAAGCAGAAAAATCTCCTCAAGTAACAGGGGGGAAGCCTTCAGATATCACCAGTATCGAAAGGCTTGATTGGGCTGAAGAACAAAAAGCCTTTTTCATAAGCCATTGTGGCACATTAATGTCTGATCTTGGCTACTCTTTCGACGAGTCATATTTCAAAAAAGAAGCTCACTGAGCTTCTTTTTTGTATCTAATAATCATCATATCTTTTGCAGGAACAATTAAGTGAGACTTGTTTCTTAACAGCTTATTAATATCGACATGCTGCTCTAGCGGTGCCAAAGCTTTACTATCTAATTTTAATAAAGAGTTATTGTTATTGGCAATGAGTATTCCCTTTTCAAAAACCTTTGCCTCTGCTTTTAAGCTTTCGGTTAAAGCAATTTCTTCTACTTTTAATTGGTGCTTGGGCTCAGATAACGCAAAGCAAAGTGGTTTATCATTTAGCTTCTCCCAAGAAAACCAAGCTGTAAACGGTTTTTCTGCAACAAATGCCCTTTGTAGGGTTTCATTGTTACCAATATAGAATGTTGAAGGGTAAGAGTGAGATTTTTCGCTTTTCAGCGCTGCGGTAAGTTTAACTGTAAGGGCTTCTACTCCTTCAGGTAATACCAAGCAATGAGAAGGGGGAAAGTCAGGGTCGCCATTATTTAGTAATGGTGATTCAAACAAAATAGCTTTTTCTTTTTTGCCATTGGCTTTTTCATATGCCGCTGTTTTGAGTGGCTTCTCTGTTAGCGTAATTAAACCACTTTTTGGTTCGCCTAAGTTTTTAAGTTTTCTAAATTCAGGCCACCTATGAAACGGAACGCCGTTAGGTTTAAAAGCGGGGATAATCGCGCTATCTGTTAATACACCCGCGGCAACAATTAAGCGGCGTATATTTGCTGGCATATCGATGGGAACGCGCCCTGGCGCAAAGAACTCTGCCACCTTAAAGTAGCTAAGTTTTGGCGCTTGAGCAAACTCGTTCCAGAACATATGTCTGTTAATACCGTCTGACCACTGTTTAAGTTCCGTGTCACGCCTTGCTGGCCAACGTTCGCTTTCGATACCGTTTAGCAGCCACGTGGCTTTTTGGTGCTGAAAATCGCCATCGGCTAGTATTAGTTTATTGCTGGGCAAAAACGTTCTTAAATTCGCCAGAAAAGCGTAAATGCCAGAACGGTGTGCATTGTTATAGGCTTCTGTAGAAAAGTCATCTTTGTGTCCATTTGCATCTGCATCAATAAGCATTGGATAGCCGAACCGCATTGTTCTATGAGTTTCAGTCAGAACATCAAACTCTATACCGTCAAAAAATTTATAATCAGTAGTGAGCTCTTCAGCCAAAAACGTCGGCAACGCATGAAAAATATTGTGTGGACTACGATCAAACTTAAACCAGTTGTATTCCCATAATCGTTGTTTTTCTTTGCCAAATGGTCCTCTTGCTACATGTTGTGCAATATATGCTTGGTTAGCTTTCAAGGTAACTTTTCCCGTACCAAGCAAATCACGCTGAAGAGTAATGGTGCCGTCAGAATTTATTGATAGTAACTTTGCGTGCTCTGTAACATCCCAATCCAGTGACCCATCGAGCCTTTTCTTTACAATTACTACGTCTTCTTTCGCCGCGTTGTGATTCTTTTTTCGACGGTGCAAGGAAAAGGCGTTAACGTTTTTTACCTTTAATGTCGAGGTGGCTTCGTCACTTAATTCGGAGGTGGCATCTGTACCAAGGAAGTATAGGTAATCAATAGCACTGGCATACTTTGCACCGAACTCGGGCAGCACGCCTCTGCCATTGAAATGCAACAAGAGAGCTTTTTTGGGGTAAGCTGATTTATAAGCAGCCAAAGTGGTTTTAGTCTTGGCATTAAAGCCAGTAACCTCCTCATTCCATGCTTTCAGTACAATGCCATCTAGCTTACTCCAGCGTTTAATCCATTTGTCTTGCTCCATATTTTTCAAGCTGCCTTCGGTGTAGCGAAAGTACAATTGCTTAATAGGTTTATCTTCAAGCACGTCAAGTTCAGCAGCAAAACTACTTGCAGTGAATAACGCAAAAACAATTAGGTTTAGAATAAATTTCATAGGAAAGTCCTTTTTGGTGGGTTTAAAGCACTTTGCGCTAGCGTATGAAAAGCACTTTGTGTTGGTGGTTTGTGCAATCTCCAAACTCAAGTCGCCACAGTATTAGCTTACCAGAAGTTTTTTCCAGCCTACATGGCATGGTTCCATTATTTATTTCCCTCAAAGTAACAAGCGCTTAATAAAAAACAGAGGCGAACAGATTCATTTAGCCCTATTTTTGTTGATTTATTCAGCATTAATCTTTAGCCTATATAGCGCTTTTAGTTGGCAGCTATGTTGTCAATTTGTCGCATTTAAATTCAATTTGAATAAAGTGTGATGTTGTATTACAGGGAGTGTGGTACAAGTTAATGCCCTAGCGTTATTAGGGTGTTGGTGGGCACTTCCTACTTAACACCTAAATTAAACGTCATTAAAAAAGGGTTTATCATGGAACGCTCCCGCTATCATTCCTTTATAACCAAATATGATATGCGCCAGTCGTGGCTGCGTATGTTCATACTCTTGCTTCTTAGTTGCACTGCATTTACGGCAAATGCACTAGAGGTTAAAGCCTCCCTAGATAACAAAATAAAACGGGAACAGGGCCATCTTATTTATAAGGTCGCGGTAACAAATCCCGACTCAGCAAGCAGAAGCGATGTGATACTGTCGTTATCTCTACCTCTTGGTCTTGAATTTAGAGGGTATAGCGCTTTACCAGAATATAGCTGTTATTATTGTGAAAATGTAGTGACATATAATTTGGGTACTCTAGAGCAGGGTGAAAGCCAGTTATTTGTAATTCCCCTGTATGCCAATAACGATTTTGATGACAACTACAATAACGACATGATGCTGTCAGCATCTGTTACCCACGGAAGTAACGCTACCCCCGTCACCACACAGTCGCTAGTAACTTACAAAGAAGAAGAAAGTATACTGCTTAAAACGGCGGCCAATAAGGAATTTGTAGCAGCAGGCGACCAAGTAACGTTTGAAGTTGCTGTTGGCAATATTGGTTCATCAGGCTTTGCTGGAAGTCACATCCAAGCCGCGTTGCCTCAGGGCACGACATTTGTTAGTGCGTCCAATGGTGGGGAACTTCAAGGCTCTTCAATTGTATGGCAAAGCCCTGCAATTTTAAGTGGAGGAAGCGGCGAGAAGCGATATTTTACTGTTGCCATACCACAAAACGCAAAAAGCGGCGACGTATACAAAACCTCGGTGGAGTGGGCTAGAAATAGTAGTTTAAGCGCATCACAAATATCTGAAAGTTTGGTGATTGTGCGCAATAACAATAAGAGTGACTTTGGTGTTTCTGTATTTGGTGATACGGCCACGACAGACCAAGCAACAGATATTCGGTTCACAATCGTTAATAATAGTAACGACATCCTTTCTAATGCTGTATTAAACGTAAAGCCCGGCGCCTATAGTCGGCTCGACCTTGGAAGAGTTCGTCCGGCTAATGCCACCGCGTCAAATAGTTGGGTTTATTCTGACAAATGGACGGGCTTAGCGTTAGAAGAGCTTCTTCCCGGGGAATCTACAAGTGTTCTAGTTCCAATCTCTGTTTACAACATCATTGATGGTATTCCGTTTGATTTCTTTTCTGTGTTGCAAAATGAAAACGGTGAAATCCTTCAGTCTGCAAACACCACTTTTTCTTGGGATGAAGACAAATCGCTAAGACTTAGCGTTTCTGCAGATAAGCAAAATGTTAAAGCTGGGGAGTTCTTTGAATACGAGATGAGCTTTGGAAACCTGACCGATTCTGCTTATCAAAACGTTGAACTAGCGCTTTCGTTACCGGAAGGCATCGACGTGGTATCCGCAAGCGACAGTGGTGTGGTAACTGACTCATCAGTGAATTGGACCATAGGCACGCTAAGTGGCCGCAATAGCGACAAGCGTGTTTTAAAAGTTAAAGCGTCAGACAATATTTCAACCGGTGAACTGCCCAAGGTTAGCGCCACATTACATAATGGCGGGCTTGGTATTTCTCGTTCTAGCGAGGTTGTCGCAGTAGTCGATAATCGCCCTTTAAACTTACATGTAGCGCAAATTGGTGATGTTCGCTCACCGGCTCAATACAATTATTTGCGGTATGTGGTAACAAACACCAGTAATATTACCCGAACCGATATCAAGCTGGATATTTCCCCGTCTGCTGGCTCGCGCGTGGCAGGTAACGACTCATATCCTGCAGCACCTAGCAGTGGCTATTATTATTCTAATCATTGGCCAGTATATGAAATTGGTGACTTAGCTCCGGGCGAGGAATTCATTCTTACCGTTCCTTTTAGTGGCTATCAACAAACAGATGGTGCGCCGTGGGTTAGCGATGCCATTTTAAGTGATTCAATAAGTGCTTTTGTTCAAGGAACAAAGCCGTCAACCTTATACAGTCAAACCGACTCTGTTGCCTTTACAATAGCAACAGATAAACAAATTGTGTTACCTGGCGAGTTGGTCACGTTTGAAATCGGAGTAGGCAATATTGGTGAGGTAACGCTACAAAACCTTAATGTTCCCCTAGAACTCCCTGGAGAAGTTACAGCACAATCTGCTAGTAACGGGGGAACTATTAACGGCTCTAATGTTCTTTGGGAGCTGGGTAGCATAGCAGCAGGCGAGTCTGTTAAACGGTTTATTACTGTAAAAGTGGATGAAGATTTAACCACCGGTGAAGCGTTCAAACTGGTATCTCGACTTCAAAACAACTCACAAACATTCGCAAGAGCCTCTGAAGTATTGGTAGTGTCAGACGCAATGCCGTTAACGTTGACGTCTACCAGTACCGGAGATAAGCGCACGCCAGCTCATTACGGATACAGCAAGTATGTGATAAGTAATCCAGGGAATACAGCGAGAACTGACGTTCAGCTTGCAGTTTCAGTAGACGCTGGTGAGCGCGTTTATGGTTCACAAACTTATCCCTATATTAATAACTCCACATACTATGCAACCGATTGGATCAAGTTCAATTTTGACAGCATTGCCCCTGGCGAGTCTAAAGTTGTTTATTTGCCACTAAATAGCTACGATGAAACCGATGGTAAGCCATGGGTTAAAAATGCGGTTCTTTCAGATAGCCTAGATACTTTTATTCAAAGCGCCAGAACAACCTTTGCTTATGATTCATCGCGAACGCTTAGTAGTCATATTTCTGCATCTCACTCTGTGGTTGCGGCCGGTGAAAAAGTGTTATTCGAGGTGCTCTATGGCAACGAATCAGACACCAATATTCAGAATTTGATACTTAGCGTTGAAATACCTGAAGGTTTAAATATCGATACGATAGCAGATGGCGGAAGCATGGTGGGCAACACCATAGAGTGGGACCTGTCGACGCTGACCGCCGGATACACGGCCAAACGAACATTTTCAGCGGTTCTGGACGAATCAATACCAGATGCAGAAACACTAACTGTACATTCAAATATTTTACAGAACGGTGAGTCGCTAACACGAAGCGGCGAGAGCATTGTTGCTAAAAGTGAAACGCCACTTCAACTTGATATCTCGTTTAATCATGGCGTAACACGCTACACAATTAGTAACACTGACACAGTAAGTCATGCTGACGTGGCCTTAACCATTCAGTCTGGAAATTACACAAGATTTTATACCGGTGATGTTATACCAAGTGAACAACGTTCTACTAAGTATGCCAACGACCGCACTGTTTATGAGTTCGGTGAGTTAGCCCCAGGGGAAACAAGGGTTGTTATAATACCTTTTTACGGTTACAACCCAGCAGATGGTGGTATTTCAGTTGGTCATGCTATGTTAGAAAGCTCAACGCTTGACTATGTACAGTCTGCAACGCCAACCTTTTTATACACCAGCGAATTGGATGGTGAACTACCAAATCTTTCTATCAATGCTACAAACCACCACGCTGTAGCTGGCGGTGAAATCGACTTTAATATTCTGCTTGGCAACCCCAGTGAAGAAATTGTCGAAAGCGCTATGCTACAGGTTACTATTCCTGACAACGCTGAATTTGTAAGCGCTAGCGGTGTTAACGAAGTTATCGATGGTATTGTTTACTGGCCTTTAGGCAATATTCCAGTAGGTAATTGGCATCAAGTATCTCTAACGCTCAAAGCAAATAGTGATTTAATAGCAGGTGATGTTATACAAACACACGGCAGAGTTGTTACTAATACAGCAACCAGAACCATGGCCGTTGCGTCAGAGGTTAATGTTATTCAAAGCCGCCAGATCGCCGTTACGGCTTCGCAAACGGTAGGCTATCCGCTGTTGCAAGGAGCACAAATGCAAGTTTCTATAGGCGTTAGCAATAATAAGCTTACAGAACTTGCTGATGTAGAACTTTATTATATGCCAGCGGCGGGCTCTTATGTGTACAGTAGCGATGTTGAAGGTGGCGCTTGCACAAGCGGTTCAACATGTTATTTCAGAGATTGGGTAAAATGGGATTTGGCCAATATGAGTGGTCAGTCACAGTCTGCTGTATCGGTTGCGCCAGCGCTGCTAACCAACAGCAACAGGGCTCCGCTCGGCGCTATTTTAACATCAACGCTTTATGCAGATCATAGTTCTCAAGGGTTATCGCCCTCTGTACTAAACATTTCGTATGGCGTAGGTAATACTTATGAGATAGACACTAACCACGATAGTGACGGCGACGGAATTCCTGATTTTTGGGAACTGCGTTATGCACACCTAGCTAATTGGTTAGACTCGTCGGATGCCAACGATGACCTAGACGGTGATGGATATACCAACCTACAGGAATATCTGAACGGCTTATCGCCAGATAACCGTGATCCGAAAGATACAGATTTTGACAACCTGTTAGATAGCGTTGAGCTTGCTTTGGGTCTTGACCCACTTAGTGATGACACTGACGGCGACGGACTGATTGACAGGTTAGATAATTGGCCTGCAACTTACAATGCTGCTCAAGATGGTCTTATTGATGTACTAGGTGTTGGCGATATTAACGACGATGGCGCAGAGGATTTTGCTTTAATTTATGCAGAAGAAGGTGCTGTCTCTGCATCTATTATGAGCGGTGCTGACAATACGGTGTCTCATATGATTAACTGGTCAGGGCCTTATCAAGATATTCATGCTTACGTTTTTGAAGATATTGATAACAATGGCAGTGTTGAAATTGGTATTTTCGGGAATGTGAGCAGTGAAGACTCGCAAGGTAACCCTGCTATAAAACCTCAGCTTTTCATTAAAGACAGTAAGACTGGAAGCCGAGTGAACGTTTACAATTGGCCGTCTAATTGGTTAGAGACATCGCTTGTGTTATTAGATGATGTGACAGGCGATGGTATTAGAGATTTCGGAATGCAAGGGCGGTTTATTGTAGACGGTGCGCGTCCACAACTTGTGGTGAAGGATGCCGCTTCAGGAGGGAATGTAACAACTTATGCATATCCTAACTTGTTCAAAAAACCGCAGTTCCATCAGCTAAGTGATTACAACGGTGATGGTGTCGATGATATCGGTTTGTTTGGTGAGATGAGCCGAAATGGAAAAATACAGATTAAGATCACTGACGGATTAGACGCTAACAATAAACTTCGAGCTTATAATCTTTCTGACAAATGGACTAACGTGAGCTGGCATAGATTATCAGATATGGATGGTGATGGCGTCGACGATTGGGGAATGTTCGGAACTCGAAAAGAAGATAATAAACCGCAGTTGTTCACGAAAAATGGCGCTACAACGGCAGGGACGTTAGGAATATACACATGGGCGGAAGATCTCGAAGGTACCTCTTTCCATATTATTCCCGACTTTACTGCTGACTCGGTGGACGAACTTGCCGTAGGTGGTTTCAGAACAACTACAGGAAGATATCAACTTACCGTAAGAGATGGTGTAAGCCGTTCTACTACGCTTGCTAACTATGGTTGGCCAAGCAAATGGACTAACGTGTCGTTCCATGTGGTCGGCGACTTAACCAACGATGGTATTAGCGAAGTCTTATTGTTTGGCCTACGAAGTGACGGTAGCTACGAGCTAAATATAAAAGATGGAAACATAGACAATGGTAACTATTCATCTATTAATTTAGGTAATAACTGGAGCGAGAAGCCTTCTATTAAGTCATTAGGCGATATAGATTTTGATGGAACGCCAACAGTTGTGATATTTGGAAAAACAGAGAGTGGTACTAGTACTTATCAGCTTATAGATTAAGTAAAAAGTATCACGCTATAAAAATGGTAAGAGCCCCTAAATAGGGGCTCTTTTACACTAAAAATTACTAAATAAGAAAACGTTAGTTCCGCATTAACTACACTAAAAAGAGTAACGTTAAGTTAATCAATTTTGTCTTTATGCTTCATGTAAAAATGGCTAATAAGCTCAGCAATTTTTTGTTTTGTTACACCCACCTCATTGCTTAATACTTGGTCTGTTTGAGACTCTTCCTCGGTTAGCTCACTAAAAACCGGCGCCCCTGAGAAATACTCAGCTTCAACGGCCTTATTTGAGGCCTTGTATCTTTGCAAAATAGTATTGCGCTGCTCGCTATTGAACTTATATGCCTTAGTTCTTTCTTTTTGTGGGAGCGTTTTTGTGATTGAGTCGAGAAAGGTTACGCGATGGTTTCCAAGTATTGAGCTAACGCGTGCTGTATTGCAAAAGCGGGCCAGCTCAATTACCGATGAAGGCCATGATACATTTTCATTTTTGTTTTCTAATATTAACTTGCTGCTATCTACACCAACAATATCAAAAAATGAATTGAGCAAACCACCTGTTCTTACTTCTGTTTCATAATCTTTTACTATTAACGACGATTTTCCAAAATAAGAGCTCCACAGGTTTAGTATGACTGAGAAGTTGTATCGAAAGTCTTGATCAATATGGGTTTTAAGAAAATCATCAAACCCCAAATTACCGCCTGCTTTAATGATGGTGGAATAAGTCGATTCCATAAATTTGTCTTGGCGGCGAAGGTAAATAATAACTTTTACGTCAAAAAAAGGAGCCAATTCGCTAATTTTGCTATGGATAAACGTTAGACTAATATCCTTAACCATTCTTGAGCTAAAGTGCTCTGAGCTAATAATAATATTTTTATCTCTGTTTTCCTTCGCAAAAGAAACAAAGTCATTCCACACAACTTCTTTATCAAGAGGTTCTTCCCCTGGGTAGTAGTCGGCATTTGGTCTTAAAGGCGTTTCCCAATGTTGAAGGGCTGCAGGTAGTATTGATTGAGCGAATTTAAAATTTCCAAGAATTGGGTAAACAAAACCTTGTCTTCTAAGCAATTCCCTATTGTCAGAAAGCGCGTACTGAATGCTTGTGGTTCCAGTTTTCTCGCAACCGATGTGAATATAAAGCGTGTTCTTTTTCATATTATCCATTATTGAATTTTGTTTTTATTAAGCACTAAACCGTTAAGAGAAGACTGAAATTTAAAGTTGCCTCAAGCTAGGCTTAAACATCAATATCCGTTACCATATCAAAATAATACTAGCGCGCTATTTAAATTGAAATAAACAAAGGTGAAGTATGAGAAAAGGAATTATTCTGGCGGGTGGCTCTGGCACGCGCTTGCATCCATTGACAAAGGTTGTAAGTAAGCAGTTGATGCCTGTATACGACAAGCCGATGATTTACTACCCACTAACTACCCTAATGATGTCGGGTATTAGAGATGTCCTCATCATAACCACCCCTGAAGAACAGCAGCGCTTTATTGATCTAATTGGCGATGGCTCGTCTTTAGGTATGAACATCCAATATGCAGTGCAGCCATCACCTGATGGTTTGGCTCAAGCGTTTTTAATTGGCGAAGACTTTATTGGCAACGACAGTTGTTCATTGGTACTGGGCGATAATATTTACTACGGTCACGACTTAAAAGTGTCTTTGCAAAATGCATTCAAGCAAGAACATGGTGCTACAGTATTTGGCTATCACGTTCACGATCCAGAGCGCTATGGTGTAGTAGACTTCGACGAAAATTGGAATGCACTTTCTATTGAAGAAAAGCCTGAAGTGGCTAAATCGAACTACGCAGTAACCGGTCTTTATTACTACGATAACCGTGTAGTAGATTTTGCGAAAGAAGTTAAACCTTCGCCACGTGGTGAGCTTGAAATTACTGATTTGAACAATCTATACCTTCAAGATGGTTCACTTAAAGTAGAGCTAATGGGTCGAGGCTCTGCGTGGTTAGACACGGGTACGCTCGATTCACTACTAGATGCTGCAAACTTTGTAGCGGCTATCGAGAAGCGCCAAGGACTAAAGGTATGTTGCCCTGAAGAAGTTGCTTTCCGTATGGGATATATTGATGCTGAGCAACTAGAAAGGTTAGCTGCGCCACTTAAAAAGAGCGGCTATGGTGATTACCTGCTGAAAGTTATTCACGACCGCGTTAAATAAATACTAAGAACGGATATATTTTTTCTATGCAAGCAATTAGTACAGACATCCCTGACGTTAAAATTATCGAGCCAAAAGTATTTGGTGACGAGCGCGGTTTTTTCCTAGAAACGTTTCGCACCGACTGGTTTAAAAAAGAATGCGCGGATGTTGACTTCGTTCAAGATAATCACTCTAAGTCTAGCCAAGGTATTCTTCGTGGCCTTCATTATCAAATGGAGCAAACCCAGGGTAAATTAGTGCGTGTGGTAAGCGGTGAAGTATACGATGTAGCAGTAGATATGCGTAAAGACTCACCTACCTATGGAAAGTGGGTGGGTGTAACCCTGTCTGCTGAAAATAAACGCCAGCTTTGGGTGCCAGCGGGCTTTGCTCATGGTTTCTATGTAACCAGCGAATCGGCTGAGTTTGTGTACAAGTGCACAGACTACTATCATCCGGAATCTGAGGTATCGGTAAAATATGACGACCCAACGTTGAATATCGACTGGCCGCTAGTGAACGGAGAGAAACCTTCTTTATCTGGGAAAGACGAAGCTGGTTTGGCATTTGTAGATGCCCCTACGTTCTAATTGTTATCGGTTTTTTATTGGTGTATTACTAAGGCGTGTTGATCTTTCGTGATTAGTTTTTGAACAGCATGGTAAAGAGTTATAATTTGCTTCGCCAAAAGTAAAAGAACAACTCACTACCATGCCAAGACTAATGCTAACTGATAAGCGGTGGCAAAAGCTACTT
>JAKVCY010000109.1 GCA_022448425.1 Thalassotalea sp.
GCTTATTGGAAAGATTAGAGGCTAACACAACGAGTCGTTTGGCTCTGCGAATATCACTTAATTTTGCTTGTGAAAATGTTTCTGCTGCCCATTGCGCTGAACCTGTTGAAAACACTGGAACTGACCTTATCGCTAAATCAAAATAGATCTGAGCGAGGTATGCAAAATAAGTTCAAAAAAAATCCCTCGATTTTCATCGAGGGATTTGTGTATGAAAGACAGAGCAAATGCCGGGCTTTAATTCGGTAAGCTTTATAGTGAAGCTAAGTAGTAGGTTAGGCTAAGTCAGGTTTAACTGAGCTTATAGCTAGGCTTTGTAGCCGCCTTCTACACCTTTAGTGGTAATGCTCACTGCATCGTGTGCATGTAATGACTCAAGGTGGTTAACCTTCAACCAAAAATCGTTGTACTCAGTTGCCTGATTCATAGCATGCTGTAGTTTGCGTGCAGCATCTTCACAGAACATTAAGTTTTGACCATTTAGGCGAGCAAACTCTTGCTCATCTTCACGCTTAACGGCAGCTTGAACTGGTGTTTGTAACGTGTCTTCTAAAAGGTTTACCAGGTCGGCAATTGGGAACTCAGCACAACCTTTGGCAAGCTTTACTTTAACTTCAGCTACTGAACGTTGGCTATGTGGCGTCGCCACAATACCTCCCGTTGTACCTAACCAATCGTGCATTGTTTGCTTGTCGATGGTGTCGTTTTCTTCAAACTTTGCCATAAATGCTTGTTGAATTAACTGGCGTGCTAACGCTGCAGAGCATGGGCATGTTGATGAGTAACGTACATCGATTGCTAATTCCACGTCTAATTCACCTTTATTCAAGCGACCAGTTAGCGTCACAGGGTAAGCTTTCCAACCTTGTTTACCGCTGATAAGTGACTTGCGACGTAAGTGATAATCAAAACTAAATTTAACTTGTGCATCATCGCTTAGGTCTTGATGTGAGCTGATAAAGCCATCAAGTAGACTTGCGAGTGAGCTATAGCTTAACTCGTTATTTGTAGAAAGCTCGTCAAGTAGCAAGTAAAGACGAGACATGTGAATGCCTTTTGCTTCAGGCTCTTTAAGGTTTACAAACGCATCAATATGAGCTGAGACCATTCTCTCAGGTTGACCTTTAGACAATACCACTAATGGCATCTCGATATTGCTCATACCGACCCAATCCAACTTACCCTCAGTTTGTGCTGTGGTGTGGTTGGTGATATCTGGCATTGATGTTGGCATTTGCTCTCCACGACAATAATTAAAACAATAATACCCGCAATAAAAACGCGGGCTCTACTGGTGTTTGCCACCTAGTAAAATGGGCAGCTATTCTGAACGAAAATAAGGCTAAAATCAATAATGTTCGTTTAACCGTCAAGTATCATTTTTTGCTAACTTTGGGGAAGTCGTGATTCTTGATTTACATTAGATAAATAACTGATTAATCTTGTGGTTGTTAAACTTTCGGTTGATGGAGCAACAACTGTGGCTGAAATTCAAGAATTTGATCAAGCACTTATTCAAGGTTATCTAGAAAACCTTGGCGTCTCGGTAGTCGAACGAATGCTCGACTTATACATACAGCAATCAGCAATTTACTTACAAGAAATTGAACAGGCAATTGCGACTGAATCTCAAGATGATTGGCAAGAGAGTTGCCACAAAATGAAAGGTGCAGCGGCTAGTTTTGGGCTTATGAACATTCACGCATTCATGGCAGATATAGAAAAATCGACATTGCCTTGGGCTGAAAAAGATCAGCTTATTGAACAAGCTTCAGAGTTAAATGTTGAAGCGATTGAAAGTTTTAAAGCGTGGCTAGCTAAAGTTAGCTAGCCCACGCATAAATCTAAAATAGGTACAGGAACAAAGAGGGGCTTTGTTTAGTCGGTATTGTATAGTTGGTATTGTTTAGTCGATACTACCGGTGAAACGGTAGCCTTCCCCGTGAATTGTGTTGATAAGCTCTGGTGTTTGCTCATCTGATTCAAAATGCTTGCGTAAACGACGAATAGTAACGTCAACAGTACGATCGTTTTCGCGTAATTCTCGACCAGTCATTTCCATAATCAATTGCTGACGCGTGATAATTTGACCTGCATTTTCGATTAGAAGTTTTAGCGCTCTATACTCACCGCGAGGAATCGGGATGATATCACCTTTTGGCGACGTCATTTTTCGAGAGTTGCCGTCTAACGCCCAGCCATTAAAGTTGATTACGCTGCTATCAAGCTCTGGTTTATTTGGTGTGATTCGATTAAGAATGTTTCTTGCTCGAATGGTTAACTCTCTAGGGTTGAAGGGCTTGGTAAGGTAATCGTCTGCACCAATCTCTAAGCCTAAAATCTTATCAATGTCACTGTCACGACCTGTTAAAAAGATTAAGCCCATATCACGGTTATCAGTAAGTTCTCTCGCCAACAGCAAGCCATTTTTACCTGGTAAATTAATATCCATAATCACCAAGTTAATGGTATTGTTTTTAAGTGCGTCTTCCATGCTGTCACCGTCAATAGCTTCTGAAACATCGTAACCTTCAGCCTCGAAAAGGCTACGTAAGCTAAATCTGGTTACGTCTTCATCTTCAACAATCAAAATATGTGCATTACGCATTATAAATCCGCTATTTTTACGACTTATTACTAAGCCTTGTTACTAAGACTCGTGCCAACATTTGTTAATAGCTGATGAACAGCTATTAACAAATCGGCGCGGGGGAATTATGGGGGAAGCAAGTTCTCATTACAACCTCATTGTTTTTATTCTTATTTTTATTCGATAATCACTGGGAAGTTAATTTCGAATTGCACCCCTTGACCTTCTTCACTTTCAAATAAAATATGGCCGTTAAGCCCTTGAGTAATTAAATTGTAAACTAAGTGAAGCCCTAATCCACTACCACCTTCACCTCGCTTGGTCGTGATAAATGGATCAAATATTTTGTGTTTTAAGTCACTGCTCACGCCTTTGCCGTCATCTTGATAAACGATATTGAGCTGTCCACTTAATGGCATGACTTTTATGTTAATTGTACCTTGCTCTTGATTTTCAAAGCCGTGAATAATCGAATTGACAATTAAGTTGATGAGAATCTGGTTAAGTGGCCCTGGTTTTGAAACGATAACCAAGTCATCTGGGCAGTCGATATCAATTACCACGGGTTTTAATTTCAGCTGAGGGGCAAGTGACAAAATGACTTCATCAATCAGTTCTGTCATCTTAAAGGCTCTATCTTCCTCGCTCGATTGATCCACCGCGACTTTCTTAAAGCTGGAAATTAAATCTGCAGCGCGATTCAGGTTGCGGTAAATAATCCCAACATTTTCCTCACCTTCCTCTAAGAAACGTTTAAGTTGGCTCGATTTTAAGGTTTTCGCTTCGTAAGCAGATTTGATTTCATCTAGTCGGTCAGACAAAAGTGTCGAGGCGGTCACGCCTAAGCCAATTGGCGTGTTTACCTCATGCGCAACCCCTGCGACCATGTCACCGAGCGATGCCATCTTTTCACTTTCCACTAACTGCCCTTGGAACTGATGCAGCTTTTCGAGCGTCGATAGCAATTCTTGGTTTGATTCTTTTAAGGCTTCTGTACGCTGGTTTACTTTATCTTCTAGCTCTTGGTTGAGCTTTAATACTTCCTGCTCGGTGCTCTCTTGCTTCTCGATGAACCTTTCTGTGCGAGCCATCATGGTATTGAGCGCTTTTACCAGCACCTGTAATTCAAGATAATGCGCTGTGTCATAACGTTGGTGGTAGCCGCGTTTCTGAGAGACTTCTTTTGTAGTGAGTACCAGTTGATTGATTGGGTTCGTCAATGATTGGTATGCCCTGATTGAGACTAATATCGACATGACCAGCATCAGCACATAAACAATGATTAACGTGATTTGTAAGTTGTTCTTCAGCTTGTGATATGTCTCAGTGCTAACTTGCACATAGACATAGCCCATTAAGTCTGTCCCGTCATTGATGGGATAACTGATTTCGATAATGTTATCGGTCAGCTTGGGCGTTAAGTATTGGTCTATGGTAGCTATTTTCTTAGCAAGCGCAGGAAAGCCTTGTTTATTGTAGCTTGTGAAAAACTCGAGGTTATCGTTCTGGTAGTGGTACACGTGAACGTAATTAAAGCTCGAAATAGTCTGTAAGTTAGACAATGATTTTTTGAAACCATTGAAGTCATTGTCTTTAATATAGGGTAAGGATGTACTTGCGATGATCTTTGTATGAGCTTTTGCTTCAGCAGCGACTTCGTTTTGCCGTTCATCAAAAACCAAGTACGAGACACTCATCTGCAGAATAACAAAAGCGATCGTCACTAAGGCAGCAGACTGCCATACAAACTTTAACCTCAGTGATTTCACCTGTTCTGCTGGCCGCATGCCACCGCCTGTTTATTTATCGTGTACTAGCATGATTATGCAATAACGCTTAATTTTCAATAAAAAGAGGTAATTAGTTCAAAATATTACCGTAAATTGTATATCGAGTGATAAATTGAAAAGCCTTTCATATTGGTGGTAAGTTTAGCAGAGCCAAAGCTTTTACTCATAATCGGCAGATATTTTAGAAAGCTGTTGGCAACCACAGTTAGCTGACCATTGCGATTAAGAAACTTTTTACTCTCTGCTAAAAACAATTCAGTAGCAGCATAGTGAGTATTGAGTCCTTGGTGGAACGGCGGATTAGAAACGATATGATCGTACTTTTCGTTAACCTCGCTCAAACCATCAGATACTATAGCCTTACCTTTAATTCCGTTTAAGGCCAGTGTTTTTTCCGTTGAAGCGATCGCTAAAGCGCTAATGTCTATGCCTGTTGGGGAAACTCCGGGGAATTTTTTGGCAAGGAATGCACTAATTACTCCCGCTCCGCAACCAAAATCGAGCAAACTTCCTTGATAATTACAAGGTAGGTTTTCCAGTAAGACCTTGGTGCCTTTATCAAGCCCTTGCTGACTGAATACACCCGGTAAGGCAGCGACCTTAATTTCAATACCATCAAGCGCTAATGGGTAAACGTGATACCAATCATGCACGTCAAAGGTATAGTCGCCAGCAATAAAATTAGCTGCGTACAAAATACAGTGTCTAGCAGCGTCTACTTTGTCACAGTTGCTCACATAGTCTTTGCTCAGCTTGGCAACAGACTTAATACCAGCTTTATTTTCGCCAACGAATAATACAGTCGCATTTTCAGTAAGATGAGGCGCTAACATAGCTAAGGTGTAGGCCAATTCTGATTTACTTTTAGGAAATGCAATAAGTGCTAAATCAAATGCAACATCACCGTCATAGAAACAACCAAAGCCACTGGTAACTTGGGAAGCTTTGATTTTTGCCAATTGATTTGCATTGAGCTTGTTATTGGTGAAAAAATGAATGTTTGCTTGCGGATACTCTGCCAGCCAGTATTTGTAGAAGCTATCGACAGGGTAATTAACAACAATTGCTTGCTGACAATCGAGTAAATCGATATTACGAGATAGCACTTGTGAAAGGTTAGTTTGCGACATGGTTTAGGCGGACTCTTAAATTTGATTAACGCTAGCAGGGCGCATTTTACGTGAATCAATTGGTCAGGTATAGCCGTCTATTGACTTTAGAGTAAATGTTCGATGTAATAGCCGCGTCCTTATTCCAAGCTAGTGGCTGTACTTTTCCTAAGTGCACGCAACTAGGCCGAAAAGGGCCAGAAGAGGTGCGTTAACCAGGTAGTTAATGTGAGGAGATCAAACTCCGATGACCATTAATGAGGGGGATTAACGCCGAGGTGAATACATTTTTGATTGATGTATTTGTCGGTTGCTCAGGCTGAATCTTGACAACTGTCACCCATTAGGTGGAGAGCTTCTGGCCTTTGTAAAAATGGCATAGCGTCAGCTTTTTGCCGTTTTGCAAATGCCTATAAGTTCTCCGAACGAAGTGAGTTCGAGAGAAATGAATCTAAATACTTCTAACTCGTTACAGAACAGTCGAGATGAATCTCTTGGCGGCAATCAGCTGTCAGACTTTCCTTTGTGGACTGCGCTTGTAACGCCGTTTGACGAGTGTGGTGCTATCGATTTTGCGAGTCTATCGCGAATTGCCCGCGAGCAAGCGTCGGCAGGCAATGCTTTGCTGATTCTTGGTAGCACCGGTGAGTCGCTTGCGCTATCAGCAGAACAACACTTAAGCATTGTTCGCTATGTCGTTGACTTAAATTTGAATGTTCCTATCATGGTGGGCGTTGGCGGTAGTCAATTAATGCAGCAGTTACATTGGATAGAGCAGTGTAACTCCCTCGCAATTGATGCGTATCTATTAGGTGCGCCGCTCTACGCTAAGCCAGGTCCTGTCGGACAAGAACAGTGGTTTTCTGCGTTGCTCAACGCAAGTAAAAAGCCGTGCATGCTATACAATGTTCCGTCTCGCAGCGGTGTAACCTTGTCGGCTCAAGCTTTGGCGAATTTACAACACCACGAAAATTGCTGGGCGCTAAAGGAAGCTAGCGGTGATATCGCACAATTTGTCGCATACAAAAAAGCATGCCCTGAACTTCAGCTTTTTAGCGGTGAGGATGGCTTAATGTCAGAACTCGCAGGCTTGGGGGCTCGAGGCCTAGTTTCTGTGTCAGCTAATGCATGGCCAGAAGCAACTCAGCGCTATGTTCAGCTTTCTCTTGCAGGACTGGGCATCACGCAAAGCTTAAAAGCGACATGGCAACCCGCCATTAATGCGCTATTCGCAGTAGCGAACCCTATTCCAGTTAAGGTGCTAATGCATGAAAACGGCGATATCGATTCACCGATGCTCCAGCCACCTCTTACACATTTAGAACATTTCGACAAAACCGCCTTAACTCGGGCGAACGACGCTATTCATCAATGGTATTGGCAGCAAAAAGAAGCGCAAGCTAAGGTGCAGCAACCTGCATAACCAGTAAATCAAATAGCGATTAAGTTTAATTTTAGAAAGATTTTTAGGTAAAAAGAATATGAATTGGCAAGAAGTTTTACAGCAATTAGAGCGTGGTGAAGTGCGCGCAGCAAATCAAGATGAAAACGGTAACTGGGTAGCGAATGTCGAGGCAAAGCAAGGGATTCTTGCGGCATTTAAAGCCGGTGAAAATACCGAGTTTGAAGGTAATTACCAAGGTTTCGTCGACAAGCATAACCTACCGGCGCGCGCGTTTACGCGTGATGACGCAGTGCGTTTAGTACCAGGTGGCTCGTCGGTGCGAGCTGGTGCTTACGTTGCACCAGGCGTGATTATCATGCCGCCAGCGTACATTAACGTGGGTGCCTATGTTGGCAAAGGTACTATGGTAGATAGTCATGCATTAGTCGGCTCGTGTGCACAAATCGGTGAAAACGTACATTTATCGGCTGCGGTTCAAATTGGTGGCGTACTTGAGCCAGTTGGCGCAAGCCCTGTCATCGTAGAAGATGATGCTTTCCTTGGTGCGGGTGTTGTTGTTGTTGAAGGCATTGTGATTAAGAAAGGTGCGGTATTGGCACCGGGCGTGTCGTTATCAGCGTCAGTGCCTGTATTCGATTTAGTCAACAATCGCCGCTTAGCGCGAGGAGAGGCTATTCCTGAGCGCGCGGTTGTAATTCCGGGTACTCGTCCTGTCGATAACGAATGGGCGAAAGAGCAAGGCCTTAATATGGCCTGCGCACTAATCGTAAAATATCGTGATGAGCAAAGCGATGCCTCGTTAGAACTAGAGTCGGTGTTACGCTAATGGCTTTCCTTGCGCCATCTGAATCGCTGCATCAAGCAATGCAGCAACATGACTTAACTGGCAATGAGCACGGTTACTTTGTTTATGATTTGGACTTGCTCGCAAGCCATTTAAATAAACTACAACAACAGGATGTTGTAAAACTGTGGTACGCAGTAAAAGCCAACCCATTGTCGAAAGTCGTTGAGACGATGGCGCAAAGTGGTATCCAGTTTGATGTGGCAAGCCGCGGTGAACTCGCCCAAGTACTCGCACAAAACGTACCTTCTAGCAAAGTGCTAAATACAGGTCCGGCTAAGTCTAAGGCTCAAATTGGTGAATTCTTAAGTGTCGGAGTTAACACCTTTGTAGTGGAAAGTATCAACCAGTTACGTTGGTTACAGGAAGCTGCTGTAGAACAAGGGAAGTCGCCTCGCGCGCTATTGCGTGTTCAGCTACGTTGGCCCGAAGGAGAGAAAAACCCTCTGGGAGGCAATAGCCTAACTCCTTTTGGCTTAGGTACGGACGAATGGTCAGAGATTACTGCCGCCGACTTTCCTGCCGTTGAGCTTTGTGGCTTACATATATTCCAATGGGGCAATATGCTCAGCAACGCCAAAATGTTTGAGCTTTGGTCACAAATGGTAGCACCACTTGTGAGCCTTGCAAACGCGGTAGGATTTGAGTTGAAAGTACTCGATCTCGGTGGTGGTCTCGGTGTTGACTATCTTGGTCAAGGGCAAGGTATTGATTGGCAGACTGCTGTTGGTGACCTTGCAAAGATCAAGGAGAGCGCTGGCGTAGAAGAACTTTGGCTAGAGTTGGGGCGTTATGCGGTGGCTGAATGCGGTTACTATGTTACTGACATTATCGATTGCAAGACCAATTTTGGTGAGCAGCAGTTAGTGTTGGCAGCTGGTATCAACCACTTGCTTAGACCTGCGATTACCGATCAGCCTTTCCCTGCAGCATTACTCCGAAGCGCAACAAATAAAAAGGTGCAGAGCGAAATAAGCGAATCGACGTCAGATACTCAACACTTTCATATTCATGGTCCTTTATGTACCAGCATGGATTGCCTCGGCGTTTTGCCGTTACCGGCAGATGTTGAGGTGGGGGATAAGCTGATGTTCAGTTTTGCTGGCGCTTATGGCTTTACTGAGAGCATGCCGCTCTTTCTTTGTCATGAAGTCGCTGCCGAATACGTATTTACTGAGCAAGAAGGCATGGTGTGTGTTCGTGCTGCGCAACCCGCTTCGTGGTACTTAAGATAAGTTTTAGCGTCATGAACACTTTTAGTATGCGCGCTGTTAGTGCTGTGTATGTATATAACCCATTAAATTTAAAAGTAAGATGAAAATGGTCAATCAAGTTTCAAAAGAAGTTATGCATGTTGGTGAAATGGCTAGTGGTGCTCAACTCACTGTGCCTGTGTACCGTTTTAAGGGGCAGTCTGACGCGCCGAGTGTTTATATTCAAGCCAATATGCATGGTGCGGAAGTACAAGGTAACGCCGTTATTTATCAATTACTCGAACAGCTAAAACAATTGGCTATTTTAGGTGATGTAACCTTAGTTCCCTATGCTAATCCAGTAGGTTGTAATCACAAAAATGGTGAGTACACACTTGGCCGCTTTGATCCTATTACCGGGGTTAACTGGAATCGAATGTACCACAACAACCTTGATCTAATTGCATCAGCCGTTACTAATGGAAAAGATGCTTCTGACGAAGATATTGAAGCGGCATTTAAGCAGGCGCTATTGTCTGATATCACGGATCAATTAGACCATAACATCTTCGGTTTAACGACTGGACAGCGGATAGCCTATCAGCTGCAAAAACTTGCTCACCAAGCGGATCTGGTATTGGACTTACACACAGGGCCAATATCAAGCAAACATTTGTATTGCCCTGAATATGCTAAAGCCAGCGCGAGCTTTTTCAATATTGAGCATACGCTACTGATTCCTAATGTGTTTGATGGTGCCTTGGATGAAGCGACATTCTGCCCATGGTGGTCATTAACAGAAGAGTTTGCAGCACAAGGCAGGGAAGTTAATTTCAATAAAGAGAGTTTCACTGTTGAACTGGGTTCTCAAGAACAAATTGATTTGGATGTTGCGCTAGAAGATGCCAACAGCATTTTGTCTTACTTGCAGCACAAGGGGGTTATTGCTGGCGATGGTTTTGTACCTGATGAAATGACCCGCTATGCCTGCTATTTAAAAGACTACAAAGCATTTTACTCACCGATGGGTGGCATGGTGGATTACCTCGCTGAATTTGGTGAACCATTGAGTGCTGGCGAGCCATTGGCGCGTATTCTCCGCATGGATAATTACGGCGATGGTGATGCATTACATTACATATCTCTAGATAAAGACGTGATACCAATTCTTCATTTTGCGTCAGCAAGTGTGAATCAAGGAACCGAGCTCTATAAGGTATTTACCAACTATTTTGAATTATAGCTTTGGTCGTTGTGAAGCTTTACTAAACGGTAAAAAGAGCGCTTAAGGCGCTCTTTTTTATTTGAAGACGTTCATTGGTGACTCTACAAATAAATCCACTGGGCGGAGCTCCTGTTAGCGAAAATTAATAACGAGTAGCAAAGGGCTAATACTTATCGACTAAGGACTTGAAAGAATACATTGGCCATAAGTACAAACAAGGCAAGTGAAGATAATACGTAGCAAATAAAGCGCGACATTACTCTGCCGTTGAAGCAATGAAAGCTAGAGTGACAGTAGCGAAAGAAAACAAAGCTCCAAGCCGATAAATTGCTGGTAATGGAATGATCGTTATGGAGTGCAGCGACAATAATTGTGACATAAAACAGCACTGGCATTTCAAATAAGTTTTTGAGGTTATTTGATGGTGCATTGACGTCATCAGGTAATAGTTTTGCCACTTGTGCCGGCGAATACAACTTCTCTGCATCAATTCTGTTAGCGATGGAGTAACCAATGCGTTTGTAATACATGAAGCACCAAACTATAAAAGTCAGTATTAGCATCAGTGCCATAGGAATATAAAGTGGGAAGAAGTTCATAGCTGGTTTTTTAAGTTTGTTGTTTTTATAAACGATTTCTCTAGCTTACTGAAAAACAGCCGTTTTGGTAAGTGTCATTGAATCGTCATATGTTATGTTATATTATCACTCCGTTATGGAAACATCGCTCTATAGAATTAAAAATAAGTATAGTCACCTAGGCTACGCCATACTTTTGGTGTGGCTACTTGCGCTGTTTTCTCACGCAACTCACAATGAAACAATATCTCAGTCTGACCGAGATGTTGCTTGTCATATGTGTCAGAACTCTCTAGATAATAATGATGAAGTTGTTCCGCAGGCGGCTTCATCACCTCGTGTGTATCGCACATCAGTGCTCGCTGAAACGCCGCTCGTCGCAGAGCATAATAATCATATTCGCCTGAATTTAAGGGCACCCCCTCAGTTTTACACTTCATAAACACAATGCTAAGGCCTTGGTGAATGCTAGGTCTTTAGTTTTACAACATTAAAACAAGCGGCAGCTCTTTGGGCTTGCCGCATTTGCAATATTTAACATTAAGGTCTTTTCATGCAATTTAACAAAGCGATGATCGCACTTGCGATCTCATCTTCTTTTATGTCGAGCGCTTTTGCGCAAAGTATTAGTGGTCAGGTTGTTGATAAAACAGGTAAACCTGTCGCCAATGCTGCCGTCAACGTAGAGAAAGTAAACAAACAACTAATTACTGATGCCAATGGTCGATTTGTCATCGAAGATATCAGTGCTGGATTGGTAGAATTGCATGTAAGTGCCGACAAGTTTGCTCACTACCACACGGACATCAATGTAGCTGACAAAGATGTTGAAAACCTAACTATTACGCTTGCGCCGACGGTATTCGAAATTATTGATATTCATGCAACACCGTTACATTCTTCGGCAATTGAGTCAGCTTTACCTATCAATGTACTTGCCGCTGACGAGTTACGCATGAAGCAAGCGTCAACATTAGGTGAAACACTAAAGAATGAAGTTGGTGTTCACTCTAGTTACTATGGTCCAGTATCAAGTACACCAATTATTCGTGGCCTTGATGGCCCACGTGTGATGGTGACACAAAATGGTTTAGATGTTGGTGACGCATCACGAGTTGGTGCAGACCACGTGGTTGCTACTGAGACAGCGACAGCAACACAAATTGAAGTACTTCGTGGCCCAGCAACATTATTCTACGGTAGCGGTGCTATTGGTGGTGTCGTTAACGTGGTAGATACTCGCGTACCTACAGACAACGAAACTGCGTTTGATTACTTGGCACAGTACAACAGTGTATCAGATGAAAACGAAGCGTCTTTTGCATTGAATACAGGCTCTGGCAACTTTGCCCTGCATCTTGATGGTTTCTGGCGTGAATCAAATGATTACGACATTCCGGGTTATGCAGAGTTAGAAGCTGACCATGATGAACACGAAGAGCACCACGACGAGCATGATGAAGATCATGACGAGCACGAGGGTGAAGAACACGATGAGCATGAGGGTGAAAAAGGCACATTAGAAAACAGTGCATCTAAGTCTTCAGGTTTCACCATTGGTACAAGTTACCTACTAGACAATGGTTTCGTTGGATTCTCTTACGGTCGTTTAGATCGTGAATACGGCATTCCTGGTCATGACCATCACCACGGTGAAGAAGAGCATGATGAGCATGAAAGCGAAGAGCACGACGAGCATGAAGAAGAAGGTGTATATGCTGATTTAGAGCAAGATCGCTTCCAAATGCTAAGTGAACTTTACTTCAGTGATAGCTTTATTAACCGTGTTGCAACTAAACTTGCTTACACTGACTACCAGCACTCTGAAGTTGAAGGTGGAGCAGTTGGTACAACCTTTAAGAACGAAAGCCTCGAAGCTCGTGCTGATTTCTTCCATCAAGAGCTTAATGGTTGGAATGGCGCAGTAACACTTCACTACAAAGACAGTGACTTTGAAGCAACGGGTGAAGAAGCGTTTACCCCACCGTCTGATACATCAACGTTAGCATTAGCGTGGATTGAAGAAAGACATTTATCTGAAGATGTACTTCTTCAATTAGGTGCGCGTGTTGAACATGTTGAAATCAAGCCACATGGTGAGTTTGAAATGCATCATGACGAGCACGAAGAAGAGCATGATGAAGAGCATGACGAGCACGAAGAAGAACATGAAGAGCATGTTGAGCTAGAAAACCAATCATTTACACCAGTGAGTGCGTCTGTTGGTCTAGTTTGGGACTACCAGCCAGGTTACAACTTAGGTTTCTCGGCGTCATTCTCACAACGTGCACCATCAGCTGCTGAACTATTCTCGAATGGCCCACATATTGGTACGAGCACATTTGAAATAGGTGCTATTTATGATGTAGAAGAGCATGGTGACCACTTAGATATCGAGTTGCACGACCAAGACGCCGATATGGAAACGTCATACAACTTAGATATCACATGGCGTAAATTTGAAGGTGACTTCGGCTTTATCGTGAGTGCTTTCTATAACCACATTGACGACTACTACTACCAGCAAGACACTGGCTTCTTTATGGAAGGTGGTCACGATCACGGTGAAGAAGACGAGCATCATGACGAAGACATGCATGATGAAGATGAGCACCATGAAGAAGACGAACATCATGACGAAGAAGCGCATGATGAAGAAGGTTTACCTGTCTTTGTATATCGCCAAGACAACGTAGACATGTATGGTCTTGAAGCTGAATTTGTTTATCAAGTGACACCAGCATTGAAAACAACAGTATTCGCTGACTACATTCGCGCAGAACTAAGCGATGGTGGCAATTTACCACGTATTCCACCAATGCGTATTGGTAGCCAGTTCAACTACCAAACAAACCATTTCGGTGCTGAGTTATCGATCAGCCGTTACTTTAAGCAGGATGATGTAGCTGAGTACGAAACTGAAACCGACGGTTACACTATGGTTGATGCACACTTCAACTACTACCTTGAAGGCATTGGCACAGACGCAGCACTATTCATTAAAGGTACTAACCTAACGGATGAAGAAGCACGCGTTCACTCGTCATTCCTTAAGAATGATGCACCATTACCAGGTCGTAATATCTCTGTAGGTATTCGCGGTAGCTTCTAAGTTTAATACGCTAAACTCTAGACAATAAAAAAGCACCTTCGGGTGCTTTTTTATTTATTGACGATCTGATTTTACACTGGCTTCTTGCTGATTGACTTTATACCTATTGGTATTATTCGGCTTTCGTTTTATAAGCGGCCAAAATAATTGCTCCGCCCATTCGGCTTTTTTCATGCCTTCAATACCATATCGTGTTGGGTATTTCCGAGTGATTTTGGCGGTACCGAATAGTACATCCCAAAAGAACAACAAATTGCCATAGTTGCCCTTATAATGAGTTACCCCGTCATCACTATTTAGGCCATGGTGCGCACTATGTGTCGACGGAGTAGATATGGTGCGTTCTATCAACCAAGCCAGCGGATGAAGGTAAGGTAGGCGATACAGATATTGATCCCACCGCCATTCCGCATGCGCACCGATAATAACTGTAAGTTTAATTACCAAGTAGCCAGCGTATATCCAGCCAAAACCTAAATACACCAAGAGCGCTGAGAACCAGATAGACGGCATCATCAGGTAGTAAAACACATTGTTGCGATAAACAATGCGAACACTCATGTATTTGGCATTGTGATGAGCACGATGGAGGTGATACAAGAAACGGCTATTGTGTGATGCACGGTGCCACCAGTACTGCGTCATGTCGTCTAATATCAGAAGCAACAATATTTGTACCCCAACAGAAGTATATTCAAATTTGTTTTGCCAAGCAGGGGCGTAGGTAGACATTAGAATATCCACCGTAAACAAGATAAGTGGTTGGGTGATGGCAAATAGCGTAATAATGCTAATAAGCTCCACGAATTTGTCGCTGCTGACTTCTTCGCTTTTTGTAAATAGCCCTTTGTGTTTCGCCTCAATGAAGGCAAATAACAAAAAAATCCCCAAAATTACAAGCTGTGGTGTCATATCAATGCCTCTTCTTTATGGCACAAAATTGTTGAGTAAATATCACCCTAGCAAGCTTCTTTATGGTAAGAATATATACAAGTATATATTTGGAGGTGTTAAAACCTAGGAAAACAGGCATAAATGGAGAGTAGAAGTTTTGCTTTAGACGAACAAGCGATTGCTTGGGTTCTGCCATTTGGGCAGGTCTGTCAATATCAAGATGGAGAGATGATCCATGCTCGCGGCGACGATAGCCCTGGGTTATCTATTGTTTTAACTGGCCAAGTAAAAGTTGGTAATTATGGTGCAGATGGCAAGTATTTAATTACACGAATAATGCTGCGTGGAGAAACATTTGGCGAGTTTACTTTGTTCGCTAATTTACCGCGAACTCATAATGCGGAAGCCTTTGGTGACGCTGAAGTGCTCCAACTTAGTGCAAAAGAATATGAGTATTTGTGTGATGCTCACCCTAGATTTGAACGAATGCTGATGTCGTTATTGGCGGTAAAACTTCATACCAGTCTTGAATTACTAGATGATATTACTCGTCTTTCTTTACCGGTAAGGCTTGGCAAATTACTTTTGTATTTAGCGTCTGAGAGAAATACATGCGATTTATGCATCACTCAAGGTGAACTGGCAGAAATGTTAGGGGTAACTGTGCTGTCTAGCCACAAAGCATTAAAGACATTAGCAAAACAAAATTTGATAACGCCGAGCTACGGAATGTTGACAATTAATAAAGTGAGGTCGCTGACTGATTGGGTAGAAGAGCAGTCAGCATTAAATAAGCTCGTAGATCTGTGACAGTGACTAGCTTAAATTCTTTTGAAACAGGTCTTCTAGTTTAACAATTGTTTCGGGTATCAGTTTCGTGTCTGTTGGGGCAATAAAGATGGTATCGTCACCGGCAATCGTACCAAGTACGCCGTCGCTTTTGCTGACACTATCTAGCAATCGAGCAATTAACTGTGCAGCGCCAGGGCTAGTACGGATGATGATCATGACATCATTGTGTTCAATATCTAACACAAGCTGTTTTAAGGGGCTTTTAGCTGTTGGCACACCAAGTTCTGCTGGTAGGCAATAAACCATTTCTTGGCGGGCATTACGAGTGCGTACTGCGCCGAACTTACTCAACATGCGCGACACTTTAGATTGACTGATATTGTCAAATCCTTGCGCTTTTAAGGCATCGACTATTTCACCTTGAGAGCCAAATTGCTCTTGTTTTAATAAATCCTTGAACGCTTGAACTAATGCTTCTTGCTTTTGTTGTGCTGTCATAATAAATGGTGCTGTTTTTCATTATATTTGTACTGAATTGTGAAAGTTTTTCGAGTAATTTTATTACTTAAATTCAGCAGCGTTAGAAATACGACTTAGGTCGGATTCCATTAAGTTTAAGTTAGACTATGCTCTACTATACCAATTTCTAGGGGCTAATGCTTAATTTATCTAAATTTGATAAGGGAATTGATACAACGTGCGCTAAAGGCTGAAAGTGTAAAGTTAAGTTGCTTAAATTACATTGAAAACTTCGCGCGTAACTTCAATATTAATTGTTTTTTGTCGCTCAATACTATATCTTTTTGGCGACTAAAATTTACGTAAATACTCAAATCCGGAGAATTCCAATGAAAGTAGCTGTATTAGGCGCAGCTGGCGGTATCGGCCAAGCGTTATCATTATTACTTAAAACTCAGTTACCAGCAGGTTCTGATCTTGCCTTATACGACGTTGCACCAGTAGTTCCAGGTGTTGCAGTTGACCTTAGCCACATCCCTACAGCAGTGAATGTTAAAGGCTACGGCGCAGATGACTTAGCACCAGCTTTAGCGGGCGCTGACATTGTAATTATCCCTGCGGGCATGCCACGTAAGCCTGGTATGGACCGTGCTGACCTTTTCAACGTTAACGCTGGTATCGTTAAGACACTTGCTGAAGGTATCGTTGCTAACTGTCCAAAAGCATTAGTGGGTGTTATCACTAACCCAGTAAACGGTACAGTGCCAATTGTTGCTGAAGTATTCAAGAAAGCTGGTACTTACGAAGCAAGCCGTGTATTCGGTGTAACAACACTTGACGTTATCCGTTCAGAAGCATTCATTGCTGAACTTAAAGGTGTAGACGTTGCTACTGTTAAAGTACCTGTAATCGGTGGTCACTCAGGTACAACTATTCTTCCTCTACTTTCACAAGTTGAAGGTGTTGAGTTCACTGAAGAAGAAGTTGCTGCTCTTACTCCACGTATCCAAAATGCTGGTACCGAAGTTGTTAACGCGAAAGCTGGCGGCGGTTCTGCAACATTATCAATGGGCGCAGCAGCTGCACGTTTCACAATGTCGTTAATCAAAGGTCTTCAAGGTGAAGACGTTGTTGATTACGCATACGTAGCTGTAGAGAACGGCGATGCAGAATACTTCGCTCACCCAGTACGTTTAGGTAAGAACGGTGTTGAAGAAATCCTTTCTTACGGTGAACTAAGTGCATTCGAGAAAAAAGCAAAAGAAGATATGCTTGAAACACTTAACAAAGATATCAAAGAAGGTATCGATTTCATCAACGGCTAATCTTAGCTTGAGAGATATTTGAAGAAGCCACTCACTAGAGTGGCTTTTTTTATGCCTAAAATACACTCGTTTGTTTTTTTCTTGTATACACTCGTTCACCTGCGACAGTGTCATAACACTAAGGTGCTACTTATTTACTAAAAGGCATACGTTAATCTTGTAAGTTGTTTATCAGAACTTTCGAGAACGTAACATGTTAGAAGGCAAAACGGCGGTGGTTACCGGCTCAACCAGTGGCATAGGTTTAGCAACAGCAGAAGTATTAGCAGAGCAGGGCATTAACCTTGTAATGCACGGCTTAATGTCAGATGAAGAAGGAAATGCGTTAGTGCAAAGCTTTGCTGAAAAGTATCGCATCAAGGCAATCTTTGATGGTGCCAATTTAATGGATAGCGAGGCTATTGCCACCTTTATGAAGCGTGCCATAAACGAGATGGGCAGTATCGACATATTAGTTAATAATGCTGGCATTCAACACACTGAGCGCGTCGAGACATTTCCTATCGCAAAATGGGATGCGATTATGAGCATTAACTTATCTTCTGCTTTCCATACCATTCAGCAAGCATTGCCTGACATGCAGAAGAATGGTTGGGGACGTATCATCAACATTGCGTCCGTACATGGCCTAGTCGCTTCGGTGAATAAATCAGCTTATTGTGCTGCCAAGCACGGGATTATTGGCTTAACTAAAGTCGTGGCAATGGAAAATGCTGAATTAGGCATTACCGCCAATGCTATTTGCCCAGGTTTTGTTGATACGCCGCTAATCACCGAACAAATTCAGCAAATGGCTGATCGTGACGGTATTGATTTCGCAACGGCTAAACGTCAATTAGTTATTCAGAAACAATCATTGCCGGATATGATGGAACCACGTCAGATCGGTGAATATGTCTTGTTCTTGTGTAGCAGTACCGCTCGAATGATTACCGGTGCGTCACTCACTATGGATGGCGGTTGGACGGCACAATAATACGCTAGCTATTTATCTATTTGCCTCACTAACTTTTGCAGTGAGCATGAATTAGAGGAATAAAAAAGCGGCGAGATAATCGCCGCTGAAAGTGCCTACAATATGCCATAGGCTGTTGCTTTATTTGAGTATTACTATTCAGATACTAAGAAATCAGCAAGTCTCTGGTAACTTTCCATACACTCTTCTGCTACTAAATCGTGAAGTAGCATGTAAGCGTGAATCATGCCGTCAAATTGGTGAAAGGAAACTTTCACCCCTGCCGCCTGAAGCTTTTCTGCATATGCTTTACCTTCATCGCGAAGTGGATCACATCCTGCCGTAAGTACAATCGTATCTGGCATGTTACTGCTCACATCGCCAAATAACGGCGATGCATTTTCAACTGTCAAACCATCGTCAAATTTGTCTTGAAAATACTGCTGGAAATACCAATCAACACGGGCGGTTTCTAGCAAGAAACCTTGTCCATTTTCTTCAATTGACGGCATGCTTAGGGTGTAATCAACACTTGGGTAAATCAGCAACTGTTTATCGATATGAAGCGTTGAGTCTGTCAGGCTTTTCATTGTCAAAGTAGTACAAATTGCACCACCTGCGCTATCACCCATAATATAGGTTTCATCGTTATGGTTTACGCCTGATAATAGCGAACGATACTGCTTCAGTACGGCTTCACAATCGTCAATTCCAGCAGGATACGGATGTTCAGGCGCTAAACGATAATCAGGACAGATAACAACACAATTAGCCATTGATGCCATCATTCGACTCGCTGTATCGTACAAATCGATACTACCGCACATGTGACCACCGCCGTGATAATGAATGAGGACAGGGAGGGGGGCACTTGGATCTGGGCTGTATACTCGCGTATTAATGACCCTGTCCTCTAGCGTTAATCCTCTGTCTTCAACAAAAGCCAGTGCCGGACCGTCAGGAATAAAAGCCGCTAGCTTATCCAAATTGCCGCGAACAACTTCAGGAGTATATTGCACACCTTGTGCTCTCGCCTCTGCGGCTGCCGTGTTTACTTGGCTAAGAAATTCTTCAAGCCTTGATGATACCGTTCCTCGCATGGCTATGCCTCCTTGGTCTTTTCGCTGTCAGCGATTTTGGCGGTCTCCGGTAGGAAAAAACTGCCGATAAAAAATGTACTACTCAGAATAGTGATAAGTACAAGCGACTGGGTGTAGTCGCCTTGGTTAATATCAACTAGTTTGCCAAACACCCACAGGATGATAGTTGCTAGTAAGTAACTGATTGAGTAGAACAAGCTAAAGATGACGGTAATGCGTGGACCTGTCATCTTAGGTAACTCATGTGGAATTGACACCAATGCCGTAATCGGGAAAAAGATAAAGAAGCCTAGTAAGATGGCTGAGATGGTTTGTACTGTTTCATTAGAACCAAATGACAGCCCAATGATAGTTAACACCATGGCAAGCCCTGACCATTTGATAACGGGAATGCGTTTAGGATGGGTTTTACTATAAACAATACCTGCAAGCGTACCGACGATACCAAAGCCAATCACCCATTTACTCTGGCTTATGCCGGCCTTCGGATAGAAAGTGAACAGGCAAATGTAGAACGCAAGCAGGCCTGAATAAGTTAACGCATATGCCCAATTGAATTTGTCTTTAAGGCCATCGGTATAGCTGTAATATGCAGCTAGTTCAGAAGCTTTGTCTTCTGCGTGCTCAGGTACTTCAAACTTAACCAACAGCCAAGCGATGGCGAAGAACAAACTGGCTAATGAGAAAATGAGTAACGTGGTTTTCCAGTCACCCGTTAAGCTGTTGAAGTCCGCCATCGACCATAAAATAATGGCTGTGCCGACATTGAAGGCAACAGCGTTTAATCCATTAATCACAGGACGTTCTACGGGGGTAAACCAATGCATCACAATTGGGTTGAAATACACCAACATAAAAGCACCACCTAAACCCACTAAAAAGCGGCTAACCAACAAGATTTCATAATTTGGTGAAAATGGTGTAAATGCGCCAATTGCAATGAGCAATGCAGATAAAAAGAAGGCGTACTTGACGCCAAACTTTAACGCCAACCAAGCGGCGCCAAATGTACCGACGATCTTTGCCAAGGTAACAGCTCCGCTGATAAAACTTGCAGAGGCTAAGCTGTCGACCTGCATGGAGTCCATAATTTGGCCCATGCTTGCCGTCCCTCCGACCCAAGCCATGGCAAATAAGGTGTAGCTAATAAAAACAATGGCTTCCACCAAGTATTTGTTGTTTATCTTCATTGTAATAATTCGTTATTTCTCTTGTTGTTAATCAGCCTAACCCATTCAAAAGGAAAAATAAGTACTACCTTCGTGTACTGTTATTGCGTACAAGCCATGCTATGCTGGATTGATTATAAAAATAACCTGACTCACCTAAATGGCGGTTTGACTGGCTTAGTTTTCATAACTGATTTCATGTCTACAGGGATGGGTTGGCGATAACGAAAAACAGCGAGGCGGTATTTGTTAGTTTGGCAGTCTTTTGATTCTTGGCTTATCAGTGGCATCGCTCTCGCCTACTTTATTCTGCTATTCATCGTTGCCTATTTGGGCCAACGCCAATCCGATCAAAAGTGGCGTAATCGCCCCTGGGTATACTCACTTGCGTTAGGGGTTAGTTGTACTTCGTGGGCGTTTTACGGAACCGTTGGACAAGCTGCAACGACGGGTGAGTGGTTAGCACCTATCTATATTGGCACCATTGCCTGCTTTGTACTTGGTTGGCCGATGCTTTTACGTATGTTACGTATCAGCAAGCAGCAAAATATCACCTCGATTGCTGACTTCATCGCTTGCCGCTACGACCGTTCGCCACAAATTGCTGGGCTTGTAACTATTGTCGCTATTGTCGGGACAGTGCCCTATATTGCTCTGCAATTAAGGGCAGTGAGTACCAGCTTTGACTTGCTAACAGGTACTTATCAGTCGGGTATTAACACCACGTATTTGGTAACGGGTGTATTGATAGCATTCAGTATTTTGTTTGGCGCTCGCCAACTAGCTGCTAGTAGACAAAATCGTGGCTTAGTGATGGCGATGGCGTTTAGCTCCATCGTTAAGCTATTTGCCTTAACTGCGGTTGGGATATTTGCCACTTTCTTTGTGTTTGACGGTTTTGATCATGTCGTTGAACAAGCGGGTAAGGTTGAATTAGCAAGAGATAGCATTGCGAGCAACAGCATCTACTTTGCTATTTCTCAGGCGATTTTAGGCATGATAACGATTGTTGCCTTACCTCAGCTTTATCATATGACGATGATTGAAAATCATCATGAGCAAGAGTTGAAAACTGCCCGTTGGATGTATCCGCTCTACTTGGTGTTGATAAACTTATTTATATTCCCCATCGCGATAGCTGGTTTAACGACGTTTCCCGGTGGTAGTGTTGACGCTGATACCTTCGTTATTACCTTGCCACTATTTTTTCAGCAGTCTTGGTTAGTGACCTTTGTATTTGTTGGCGGCCTAGCCGCAGCTACGAGCATGGTGATTGTAGCGACCATAGTACTGAGTACCATGCTAACCACAGAAATTATTAATCCGATGCTATTGAAGCGATACAGCCGAGGTACCTCGCTAACCAGTGAACGTACCCAATTGACGGGGCTTATCCTCAATGTGCGTCGCATAACCATTGCAGTTATGCTGTTACTTGCGCTGGGGTTTGAGCGTGTCGTTAGCCAACAAAACCATTTATCAACGCTTGGTCTATTGTCGTTCGTGCTATTGGCTCAGTTAGCGCCACTTATCGCCGGCGCACTTTATTGGCGAAAAGCTACAACTAAAGGCGCGCTTATCGGTTTGCTAGTAGGCAGCCTTATTTGGCTCTACTTCTTGCTACTTCCCACCTTATTTAGCCAAGCCCATTGGGTACAGTTTGGCCTATTTGGATTGTCTTGGCTTTCACCGCAATGGCACATACAACAGTCGGGACTAGACAGTATTAGTTTTGGCTTATTCCTCAGCTTATTTGCAAATACGGGGTGTTTTGTTGCTGCGTCTTATTTTGGCCAGCGCAGTGTCGGTGAAAAACTTCAAGCCGAAATCTTTTTACAAAAGCCTGAACCTCCAAGGGAATGCCATTTAACACTTAGCGATTTAACACATTTATTGATGCGCTTTGTATCGACTGAGGCTGCACAAGAGCTAAAGCATCGGGCAAAGGTGCATGTCATTCACAAAGGGCAGACCCCTCCAGAATTATTGGAATATACTCGCTTGCAATTAGCTGGCGTACTAGGCTCTGCATCGACGCGCATGGTGATGAATGCGGTCCTAGAAAAAGAAGTTCCGCTGGAAGATGTTGCCAACATTGTTGATGAAGCGAGTAAAATTTTTCAGTTCAACCGTGAGCTATTGCAAGCGGGGGTCGAAAATATTGAGCAGGGCATTAGTGTGGTAGACAGCGATATGCGTATCGTTGCGTGGAATCATCGCTATATTGAATTGCTAGACTACCCAGAAGACTTCTTAACAGCAGGTATGCCCGTCGAAGAGTTACTGAGATTTAATGCTCAAAGAGGCATTATCAAAGGTGATGGTATTGATGCGTTAATAACTAAGCGTATTGACCATATGAGAAAGGGAACTAATCATCACTTTCAGCGCATAATGCCTGATGGACGTGTGTTGGAAATACGTGGTCAATCTATGCCCGATGGCGGTTTTGTGAGTACGTTTTCCGATATTACTCAGCATATTGAAGCGGAGCGCTTACTACAGCAAGCTAATGAAGACTTAGAAAAACGAGTGCAAGCGCGTACCTTGGAACTGGAACAAGCAAAAGCCGAAGCCGAAGCCGCCAACTGCAGTAAAACGCGATTTCTAGCGGCGGCAAGCCACGATCTTATGCAACCCTTTAATGCACTCACCTTATTCACGACGATGCTTCAAAAGCGAGTTCAAGAAGGGGAGTTGACAGAGCTCGCCGAGAATATTCAGCACTCGCTAACAGCGGTTGAGGGCTTATTGTCAGACCTTGTCGAAATATCGAAACTGGACAGTAGTGCTCAAAAGCTTGAGATAAGTGAATTTGCTGTCGATGACCTGTTGGCGCCACTTATCAATGAATGTGAGGCGGTGGCCGGCGAACAAGGGGTAGCGTTTCATTCCCACCTACGCAATTGCTATGTGCGAACAGATAAACGCATGCTTAGACGCATTATTCAAAACTTTCTGGCAAACGCTATCCGATATGCACCCAAAGGCAAGGTATTGTTAGGTGTACGCTTTGTTGGCGATACGGTCAGAATTGCCGTGTGGGACAACGGGGTAGGCATACCGCAAGATAAGCAGGCATTAATTTTCAAAGAGTTCGAGCGTTTACCAACTACCAAAGATACTCCAGGACTGGGTTTGGGGTTAGCAATTACTGATAGAATTGCGAAGCTGCTAAAACTGCCTTTGTTGGTTCGCTCTGTGCCAAATCAAGGCTCTATGTTTGCGGTAGATATTCCCAGAATTACATCGGTGACAATTCAACAGGATGAAACTCCACAATTAGTGGATTCACAACATCAAGACTTGTTGCCTCTCAATGTGCTCTTAGTGGACAATGATGCCTTGCTGCTTAAAGCACTGGCCTCGCAGCTCAGTGATTGGGGGTGCAATGTTGTTGCTGTTACTGGGCGTGAGCAACTTAACAACGCTATTGGAAAGCAAATGCCGTTGCCCCAGCTAATTATTGCTGATTACCATTTAGATGACGGTGACAATGGTGTTGATCTTGTACAGGAAATTGTTCGTCAGCATCAGTGGCTGGTGCCCTGTATTATTTGCTCGGCAGACCCATCCGAAAAGATCAGACAACATACCAGCGATGCCCACTTCAGTTTTATGCGCAAACCGGTTAAATCACTTGCCTTAAAGCGTTTAATTAAACAAAGCTTAAGTGCTGAAGTTACACTGTAATAGTTAAGGTTGATGGCTTTTTGACTGCAGTTTAATTACTGTCAGCCTATTATCTTTTATTTATATGAGGTGAGTGTTTGCTGCCAGCTTGAATCGCTATGCAGCTGTTTGACGATTGGATTGATATGCTCAAATATGCTGGCTTTGTCTTTGGGTACAAGAATATGTCTGCCGTAGATGTCATGAGGTTTCTCAGATACATGAAATTTTCCATGCCATTGGTTTTTAACAATCATATAGTCGAACGTTGACTGACTAATTAAGGCAGTATCGATACGGTTTCTAGCGAGCAGCGTAAAGAGATCTATTTCCCTTTCTGTGTCTATGCGCAGCGCATTACCAGCGTTGATATACTCATTAATACCAAAGTAATAAAATCCACGAACACCGCCAAACACCTTGCCATTTAACGATTTAGGCGTATTAAATTCGAATGGTTCAGTTTTAAGTGATATCAGTTCGTCGCGGTCACTCAATACGAGGTCAGTCAAAAGATATTTTGTTCTATCGCGACCTTTAAAACAAACGGGATTGACGCCTAATAAGATACCGTTAAAAGTACCTTCCTGCATCATCACTTCAATTCGCTTTCGAGGAACATAAACGAGGTCGAAGTGATACTCATCACTGGCCTTATTAAGATAAGTGACGATATCAAAATAAAGCCCAATTTCACGCTTATCATCCACTACCAATGGTGGCTTGAGATGATAAGAATATACGAGAACTTCTTTTTTCGTTTCCATTCCGTGTGATATTGGCACGGCAATACAGAGTAATAAAAACGCTAAAGCTAAACGCATAACCTTTAACAAAAAGCTTATTAATTAATTTACTTTAGCGCGTTTTTTAAACAAATACTCGTTTTTGTTTTAGATTACATCGTGTTGAGGGGGATTTAACATAAGCTGTTGGTACGCTAAACCCGCTAAAGTTCGGTTGTGTACGCCTAATTGCAGGAGTATCGCAGAGACATGTTTTTTTACAGTGTTTTCCTTAATATCAAGGATTCCTGCGATTTGTTTATTCAGTTGACCGTCCGCAACTAAGGCTAATACGTTATATTGCTGCGGTGTCAGTTTCGCCAGCTGTTTAGCCAATTCTTGGTTTTTTTTGGCTTGCTCATCATCGACTTGTTGCTCAATATCTTCTGGTAGCCATGTTTCACCGTCCAATACTGAATTGACGGCGCTGGCGATGGTTGCCAAATCGACCGACTTTGGAATAAAGGCTGCTGCGCCAAAGTTAATGGCTTTACGCATAACTTCCGAACGCTCGTCTGAAGACACCATAATAACGATCAAATCAGGATGATTGTTTTGCAATTGAGCTAAACCTGTAAACCCATCATTGCCGGGCATATGGAGATCCAAAAACACTAACTCTAGTTCTGGCGTGCCTTCTATTTTATGGATTAGTTGCTCAAAGCTATCGGCTTCTTCGATGCTGGCATTAGAAACACATTCGTTTACTGCCTGCATCAGGGCAGCGCGAAAAAGTGGATGGTCGTCGGCAATAGCAATTTTCATAACGATACCTTTTTGAGCAAACATTAGTGAGCAAACGCTGTTTTATTGTTTTGTTTATTGTTTATTGGGTAATACAACTCTCTCTCCCTTAAATTAACAGAAAAGAAACGGCGCTTATAGCGCCGTTTCTGCCTCTAGGGAGATTGCGGTGATTTTCTTAAGCCAAGTTTTCAACTTAGTGCTTAGAAACGGTAACCAACTGTTAAATGCACAGTGCGAGGGTCACCATAGTAGGCAATAAGCGTGTTATCGCCGCCTAGGCCTGGTACGTAGTCACCATTGTCATCAACACCGACAAAGTTATAACCACCGACCATATACTCTTTATCGGTTAAGTTCTTCGCATGAAGACCTGCATACCAATTGCCTTCCATGCTTTCCCAGTTAATGCTGGCGTTAACTGTGCCATAGCCATCTTGTTTTAACAGGTCGCTGTCTTCGAAAAGCAAGTAATCGTCACGGTAGTAGTAACCCGCATTAATAACGAAGTAACCAAATTCAGTATCTAAATTGTAGTTACCTGAAATTGAAAGTGTGTTGTCAGGTGTGTTTGACAAGCCAACTAACGGAGTCGCAATTGTTGGGTCATCCTCAATTTCACCATCGAGGAAGCCGTAGGCAACATCGACTGTAAAGTTCTCAGTGGCAACCCAAGTAATCTCGGCTTCCAAACCTTTAACGGTAGAACCTTTGATATTACCTAAGTTTTGGTTTAATACCGTGAAATCATCAGGGTCTGGTGTCACAGTAATGTACTGACGATCTTTATGATCTAATGAGAATAGGGTGATATTGGTACGTAGTGTTTCATCCCAGTCTTTTTTGATACCGATTTCGAATGAGTCGACGATTTCTGGATTTGCAGCATCTTCGTTAATCGTTGCACGTGGGTTAAATATGCCTGACTTGAAGCCCTGAGAGTAGCTTGCGAACACCATGGTCTTATCATCAATTTGATATTCAACACCTAAACGTGGTGTGAAACGAGACCAGTCTTCTGACTTCGGTGCATCTAAAACGCCATCACCATCTGTATCAGTACCTAGTACTTGTGGGAAAGTTGCTGCACCGCGTTCATAACCTGGGATCCAACCGTCTTCTGGGTAGACGTTGTCAAACCACAAGCCATTATTCACATAAGCTTCTTTTTCTTCTTTGGTGTAACGTGCACCAACCGTTACTGACAGGTGCTCTGTAATATCAATGCTGCTTTGCACATATGCCGCAGTACTTTCACTATTGTTACACCCAGTCACTTCACGTGTTAAGCCGGGTACACCAAACGCTGCGCGTCCTAAGAAGCCTAAGATAGCGTCGAAGTGACCACATGATTCACCATCGTAATAATAAAGGCCACCAACAATGTTATACCCTTCGCCAGTGAAGTTTGCTTGCAACTCGTGGCTGGTGTTCTCGTCGTCGTAGAATGCTGGTACATCAAAGATATCAAGTGGCGTGTTATCGAAATCAATGTTGGTATCTGAGTAACTCTCACGTGACGATGCTACGTATTTAAGCGATAAGTTATCACTTGCTTGCCAATCAGCGACGAAGCTAATACCTTCAAGCTCTAGGGTATTCCACGTTGGCATGCTGGTGTATGAATCGTAAACGCTGTCAGGCACTGGTGCATCGGTTAACAAGCTTGGTAATAAGCGGTAACCGCCTTTCGCATTCGAATCGTCGTCAGTTTTATCCCACGCTAGGCGGAAAAATAAATCGTCGCTAGGGCGGAACTCTAAAGTCAAGCGAGACGCAGATAAGTCTTTGTTATAGTTTTCTTTATCTTGGCCGTCTAACGCAGAAATTAAGTATTCACCGAAACCGTCACGGTTTAGTTCGGCATGGCCAAAGCCTAGATAAAGTTTGTCTTCAATAAGTGGTACCTGACCTGTGATTTTTAAATCTTTTTGGCTGTAGCTACCAAGAGTTCCTTCGATATTAAATTGAAGGTCACCAGACATCGGCTTTGTTACGTACTTAACTGCACCACCGATGGTATTTTTACCGTAAAGCGTACCCTGTGGGCCACGCAGCACTTCGATGCGTTCTACATCAAGTAGGTCAATGACTGCGCCTTGTGGACGTGCCATGTATACATCATCGACGTAAATACCTACGCCTGGCTCATAACCCCAAAGAGGATCTTGTTGGCCAACACCACGGATAAAAGCGGTTAACGTTGAGTTGGTGCCACGGCTGGTTTGCAGGGTGGTATTTGGTGAGAAACGCTGTACTTCAGTCATCACCGAAATGCCATTTTCAGCGAGTTCAGCGCTGCCGATTGATGTCACAGCAACAGGAACTGTTTGTAAGCTTTCTGTTGTTTTACGGGCAGTAACCTCGATAACTTCTAGGCCTGCTGTTTTGTCGGCTGTGCTATCGGCTTCTCCAGCTACAGCGGTATTGCAAAGTGCGGTAGATATCGCCAGTGCAATACAGCTAAGTTGCTTCTTATGCTGTTTCATGAAATTTCCCCTCGCTAAATTTAGCTTTTTATTTTTATGAACACTTGTTGTTAACTTAAACTCTATATCAATAGTGTGAGAAAATAATTAGCACTATAGTGGTATTTTTAAGTGTTTGTATTTGTTTGTTATTTTTTATCTATTCCGAAAAAATTGATGATTTTTGGCATGGCGGCTACTGGCGCCTCTAGCAAATATTTATCAACTGCTCCGCCAAATTTCTCAGCTGGATTGACAGGAAAGCCATGATCAAGATTCGCGATTGTTACTTGCTCAAGTACTGGCTGATTATCCGAATTTAACCATTGCTCTGTGGTCACTTTATCTTGGAGATTTTTGCTTTCTTGGTGGCTTAGTTTGCCTTTAACTGAATTAGTAGTGGTTAGTAATGTTTGCCACTGGTTAGAAAGTGCATCTGCGTTAAGTGCATTTACAACTTTGTCTGAGTCGCCTGTCCAAACAGATAGTCGTGGTGGTTGACTGTCATTACCTAGCGCTACTTTGGCAGCATTGATAAGTTCATCTTGTGAAGCAGGACCGTTCTTCATACAGGAAATGGCTTTGATTAAACCATCGGCACAAGGGTATGGAATGCCTGCGACAACCGCACCAGCCTCAAACATTTCTGGGTAATGCATCATCAGAGAAGCTGACATGGCACCGCCAGCAGATAGTCCTACGATGTAGACATTCGCACGTTGTGAACTATTTACACCGGCTTTTGAGCGCACCGCCTCGATCATTTGCTTGATTGAAAGCGTCTCTCCCTGGTCTTTGTCACTATCTTGCGGTGAAAACCAATTGAAGCAAGTGGTGATGTTATTGCTGTTACTCTGCTGAGGAATCAGCACTGAAAAATTGTGTTCTTTGGCTAAACCTAACAGCCCAATATCTTGAGCCAGCTGTTCACCAATTTGAGTACAGCCATGTAGTAGTACGACAATCGCACTATTGGACTGTTGAGGCTGGAAATAACTGGCAGAGAGCTCGCCTGGGTTGGTGCCAAAGTCTGTTAAGGTCTTAAGTTCGTATGTTGACGCTATCGCTGATGATAGTGGGCTTAGCGTTAGAGCAACGAATGCGACAAAAGATGATGCCGTTTTTCTTATAGTTTTCATAATAAATTCTGCCACGTAAGATAATCCTAACCATGATCCTGAAACAAAATGGCGAGTGCTACAATGCTACTTTAGTGCCTGCCTCGTTTTTACACTCACCTATTTTCCTCGCTGAAGAGACATAGAATCATCTGCATACTATAGTTATTTTAATTAGCTACGAACTCTTAGGAATGGGGAGTACATAAGTGACATTCACCTTCAATAGGCTGACTTTTCTCGGTATTTTGAGCTCAGCACTGCTGGCTACAGCGGTCAATGCCTCGAGTTACAGTGTTTGCTTTGAAGAGTGGAATCCTTACGCCTATCTTGACGAAAAAGGTGAATGGCGAGGCACTTCCGTTGATACAATTAGACAAGCTTTGAGAGGCAAAAACATTGATGTTGAGTTTCATCAAATGCCCCATATTCGTTGTACTGCGTTAGTAAAGAATAAAGAAATTGATTTTGCTTTGCATGTGGATGAAAGCGATAGTCTGTTTTTGATTCAATACCCGTGGCAGATTGGGCACTGACATTTGTGCCCAAGCAAGACAATACTATGACTTATCAAGAGTTAATTGCTGCAGAGGAAAGCAATACTCTTATTTCTCGAGATTATATTTATCCAAAACAGTTACTTAGTAAATTTGCAAAAACACTTGTAAAAATTACCAAAACATCCTTCAACACGGAAAGCCCAGAAGAAATTAAGCGATTCTTCGCTATCTTGTTATCAGGAAGAGTCGACGGCATATTAATCGATAAAACATGGGCTGACCTTATGATAGAACGCTACGAATTTGCAGCACAGACATACGAACAGGTCTTCCACCATCAAGTCCAATTGATTGGTTATCACACCGATAGAAAATACAAGGCGACTATGCAAATTATGCGGGATTTGGACCGCGATTCTGATTTTTACGGCCAATATTCTATTTAAGCTGGACCAGCATTATGTCAATGGACCTATAATAACCCCAATCCCGTTTAAGAAATTGAACTAAATGCCTGTTCCTAGATCTGATCTTTCGACCAAGAACGATTCAATCTAACAAGGAACAGGCATGAAGAATCTAGTTGAATTATTTTGTGATGTCGATGACTTTTGCAA
>JAKVCY010000011.1 GCA_022448425.1 Thalassotalea sp.
ACATCGCAGTATGAATGGTTTTACGCTTAATTTAATGGCCGGCTTGGTGGCTTATTGTCTTAAAGAAAACAAGCCATCCCTTAATATTAGTGACGTTGAGCGCAATGCTATGGTTGTTGCTTAAACCGATCTGGGGTTAAAATATTCTCACCATCGAGTTTAGGTTGTTCTATCAAAAGTTTGGTATTGGTAGCAGCCATGATTGTTGGGTATATATCAGAGGTTGACATAGGAGTAGAAATAGAGATACCTGATTTGAATTTTTGAGGCCATTCAATGAGGGCAGGTACTCGAATACCGCCTTCTTTTAGTTCTGCTTTTTTACCAGAAAATGGACCTGTAGAATTAAAATTGTGTATATAAGAAGGGCCATTGTCAGACTTAAACCACAGAATAGTATTATCAGCGACTCCACTTTGCCTCAAGTGCTTCCTTAGCCTTGCTATTTGTCTATCCATTGCAGTAATAGAGCCATAAAAGTGCTGAGCTTGTATTGGGTGCTCTTTATATTGCTGACGATCACTATTGCCTGCTACGAGGGGAGTGTGTGGTGTGTGAAACCAAATAACAGCTAAGAAAGGGTTGTTCTTATCTATTTGCTTATCAATAAACTGAATAGCTCTATCCATGATTATTTCTGAATCATCACCTGTTAACCATTCGTCGACAATGCTTCTTTCACCTGTCCAATAATGATCTCTCCACCTAACACCTCCATTCTTTTGACCAAGTGCAGTAGGTTCAGTTTGAAGGTGCCTATAGTCTTCTGTACCGTAATCTCCGCCTAAATAATAATAAGGGTTGTACGTTGGCATCATTGATTCTGTTGAAAAGCTCTCGTCAAAGCCATTTTCCCAAGGGGGGAATAATGTGCAGGAACTGCCAAATCACCTTTAAAGTAACTTTGGTTAATTGTTTTACTTAACTCTCCAACATGCTATTTTCCAAAGTGGCCTGTTTTATAGCCATTGAACTTTAACGCTTCAGCTATTGTTATCTCACTGTTTGGTAAATGTCCTGAACCGGCCCACTCAATACCATATCTGAAGGGTGGCGACCTGTTAAAACACTTCCTCGTGTTGGTGAACAGACAGGTGATGCCGCGTAGAACCTGTCGAGCTTTATTGACTCCGTCGCCATTTTGTCAAGGGAAGGGGTCTTGATTATATCGTTACCATTATATGCTACATCACCCCATCCTTGGTCATCTGACATTAGCAATATAACGTTAGGCTTGTTGCCTAAATCACTGTTATAGGCATAGCTTGAAAGGCTAAGACAAAAGATAGTAAGGCTTGTTGATAGGGCTAAAAGTCGTGAATTAATTTTCTTCATATCAAGATAGTATTTATACAGAGGTGTACCTGTTATACCAATAGGTTGTATTGAAAGCAATAACAGAAAGTTAGCTTGTTCTTTTATATAGAATTCATCAGAAGTTTATAGGCGTTGAATCTTTATACGTTAATCATTGGAGTAACTTTTTACTATCATCTTATACGGCTTTACTTATGCAGCCAAAAGTATACAGGGCTTTAATAATAGGCATCAAACGCTTATTTTTATGACTTGATCTCCAAGATTATTAACGAAATGAACCAGTGTTATTACATTGTCTATATCTTTATAAAGTCTGCGCTATTTAAAAGCATTCGTACAAAATCTGATAAATCACTTTGACATTATGAATTATCGGGTGGTATGGTGGTATAACAGGTTGATGGTGTACGTGTTCGGTGTGGGGTTGTTGAATATCAATAAAGCCAATCAAGCTTAACTGAATTTGAACTCTAAGAAGAGAAATTAAATTTACAATAGGAGATAACCTCTTGGAAACATATACATTGAAAAGTAATAACAATAAAAAGTTTATGAAAACAATGCTCGCTATTGGTATTTCAGCTGCTGCTACTAATGCAGTAGCTTTTGCACCGGAACAAGCAGTACAGGAAGCAGATATCGAAAAGATCATAGTGACAGGTTCGCACATTCGAAAAGGGGACTTTGAATCTGCTTCACCAATTAAAGTTATGGACTCACAAGACATAGAGGGGGTCGGCGCTGTTAATATTGGTGATTTACTTGCTAAGGTGCCATCAATTGTTGGTGATACAACCTCAGCAAGCTCAAATATTAGTGGCCAAGATTCTGGTTTGAATACAGTAGCATTGCGGAATCTAGGCTCTTCACGAACTTTGGTTTTAGTTGATGGTAAGCGTTATGTTTCTGGTATGTCGGTTGGTTCGGGCTATGGCGTTGATTTAAATACAATTCCAACAACGATGATCCAACGAGTTGAAGTCTTAACTGGTGGTCAATCGGCAGCATATGGTTCTGATGCTGTAGCCGGTGTTGTAAACATTATTATGAAAAAGAACTTTGATGGCGTGGCTTTTAATGCAAGAACCGGTCAAAGTAGTAGAGGCGATAAAAAGAACTCAGATATCGAATTTACAGTAGGTAAGAACTTCGACGAAGGTAATGCTTGGTTTTCATTTGGTTATTCAGACGACGATGGTTTAATGGCAAGTGATCGCGATTACGCTAGAGTGCACAAAAGCGCTGTTGATAATGATGGCGATGGTCTGCTTGATACAGCTCAATTCGTTGGTTCTTCTCATATTTTGAGCGGTCGTATTGGTAACTATAAAGGGGACGGTACTCCATTTGTTCGTACTGCCGATGTTGAAACTTCTGATGCGTTTAACTTCCATGAATACCGTTCTATGTTAACACCTCTTAAGCGTACTTTTGCAGCGAGCGGTTTATCTTTAGAGTTAAATGACGTTTCAAGAGTGAACTTCACAGCAAACTATGCCAGAGTAGAATCTAGAGCCCGTTTTGAGCCAATCCCATTAGATACACGAAATAATATCTTTAAGCTAGATAAAGGTGGTACAACAGGCATTGAGATAGCAACACACCCTTGGTTTGCAGGTACAGACCTTGGCAACGCTTTATTAGCAGATGGTATCACTCATTTAGATGACGTGAGCTTAACGTTCAGACGATTGTACGAGTTTGGTGATCGTGGTGCTGAGAACGTCCGTGATACCTTCCGTATAGCAGGTGAATATGAGTATGATATTAACGATTATAACTACTTAACTGTTAGTGCGACATATGGTGTAACAGATCAAAACCAAACTAACCACGGCGACATTAACTTAGATCGTGCTAGATATGCGCTGGATGTTGAAGATGATGGTTATGGTGGATATCAATGTGCTGACGAAATTGCCCGTATTAACGGTTGTGTAGTATTTAATCCATTCTCATTAAATGGTATCTCACCGGAAGCTGTACAATACTTGGCTGCTGACACAAATATTGTTGGTTCAATCGAACAATTTGTATTGTCCTCAGTTGTTGCTGGTGAGCTTGATTACTCGTTAAGCTCAAGTCTGGACAATATCGGTTTTGCAGCAGGTGTTGAATATCGTGAAGAAAAGGGTCAAGAAACACCCGATCCATTACGTCAAGCCGGGATTGTTCGTGGTGCAGCGATTGCTAAAACAAAAGGTTCATTTGACGTAATCGACATCTTTGCTGAGGTTCATGTTCCCCTGTTAGAGCAATTAAACTTAAATGCTGCAGTACGTGTTGGTGACTACTCATCGGTAGGCCGTACAATGAACTGGACTCTAGGTTTAGATGCACCACTAACAGATTCATTTAGGCTCCGTGGTGCTGTTGCAACAGCTGTTAGGGCACCGAATGTGAGTGATCTATTTGCTGGTGGTACTGCTACAGCAGCGGTGGTTACTGACCCATGTAATGGTGTTGACGCATCTGGTTCGACAAATATTGATATTAACTGTCGCTCGATAAGTGCAATTCAAAACCGTATTGATAGTGATGGTGCGTTTATACTAACGCAGGTAGAGAGTCAAAATACGTCTGGCTTACTGAGTGGCTCTGAAGATGTTAATGAAGAAAAAGCGGACACGATTACGCTTGGCGCCGTCTATACACCTGAGAGTATTCAAGGGCTACAAATGTCTATCGATTACTACGATATTGAAATTGACGACGCTATTGCTAAAACAGATCGTACGGTTATTCTGATTCGTTGTTACTCTGTAGACCCTAGTCAATTTGACCCAGAGTGTGGCGGTAAAGTAAGACGTGATGGCCGCTCTGGTGCTGCTCTTGAAGTAAATGCTGCTTCAGGTAACGAGAACATTATTGCCACTAGTGGTATTGACATTGATGTGTCGTACGAAACTACACTAGCAGATGGTTCGTTATATGTTGGTTTTGCGGCTAACTACTTAGATAAATACGATATTACAGGTAAAGAGTCTGGTGACACCCAGAACTTAGCCGGTGAGGTACTATTCCCTGAACTTCGTTTTAACGTAAATGCTTCTTATACTTATGATGATTTCAATGTTTATTGGCAACTACGTTACTGGGATGCTACTAAAGATCGTAATGACAATACTATCATGACAGAAGAGTTAAATTCAGTTGGCTCTCAAATGTATAACGATATTCGTTTCAGCTATACATTCAATGAAAACACAAATGCATATTTTGGTATTTCTAATGTATTCGATAAGCAACCACCATTGCTTACTGCGAATCATAAATACCAACAACAGGGTACTTTAACAAATGGTACCGCATTTGACCTAACAGGCCGTGCGTTCTATGCAGGCATCAAGCTAAATTTCTAATTGGAATTTTAAAGCTAAAAATAGAGGTTGCTTTGCAGCCTCTATTTTCAATTGTATTAATAGCAGAGTTTTTATTAATGGTTACAACTTTAATCGCAGACTATCTATTTGATGGTCAACAGCTGCTAGAAAATCAGCCCATAAGTTTTGATGGCAATGAAATTGTTGCATTGGATGTCATTGAAGGCGCTGATGTTCAAATTTTCGAAGGTATTTTAGTTCCTGGGTTTATCGATGTTCAGGTTAATGGTGGTGGTGGGGTGTTGTTCAATCATGATACCAGTCTCCAAACGTTAGAAAAAATGGTGCAAGCTCACGCCAAGTTTGGTTCAACTAGCTTGTTGCCCACGCTAATTACTAGCGATATTAATACGTTACATCAAGCCTCAAATACGATAAGTAAGGCGATTTTGGCTGAAACTCCTGGGATCATAGGTGTTCACTTTGAAGGGCCTCATCTAAGTACTGTAAAAAAAGGCATTCATAGTAGCAGTCATATTAGAAAACTTTCTGATGAGGAGTTAGCTATTTATTGTCGCAATGATTTAGGCATAAAAATAGTGACGTTAGCTCCTGAGAACGTGAGTGTTGAGGATATTCAAACGCTTGTGGCACACGATGTTCGTGTTTGTTTAGGTCACTCAAACGCAAGTTTTGAACAAACGTTAAGTGCATTGGACGCTGGAGCTACAGGGTTTACACATTTATTTAACGCAATGTCGGGGCTGGATTCGAGAGAGCCTAATATGGTTGGCGCAGCGTTATATGATGCTCAGAGTTGGTATGGTTTGATTCTTGACGGACATCACGTTCATCCTGCAACAGCAAAAGTAGCCTACAAAGCCAAATCTTCAGGGAAGATGATGCTGGTGTCAGATGCTATGTCAACCATTGGTAGTGAACAGTCAGCCTTCGAGTTTGATGGACATGAAATAACACTAGTGGGTGACAAGTTAGCAAGTAAGACAGGGCAGCTTGCGGGGTCTGCACTAGATATGATTACAGCTGTTAACAATGCCAAATCGATGCTGAATATTTCGCTCGAAGAGTCATTGCGAATGGCTAGTTTGTACCCCACTCAATTCTTAAATAGCAGCCAGTACGGTTGCCTCAAAGTTGGAAATAGAGCCAACTTTACTCTTATATCAAATGAGAAAAATTGCCCTCATAAGGTTACTTCTACGTGGATAGAGGGCGAACATGTATTTAAAGCAGAGGCTTAAAATGAAAAAGATAAATGGTTTAATTAATGCACCGTTCACAGCATTTCATGAAGACGGTTCGATTAATTTAGCACCTATTGCACAATATGCTGCGACGTTGCGCAAAAATGGTGTGTGTGGCGTTTTCGTAAATGGTTCATCGGGTGAAGGCCACTTGATGACAGATGAAGAAAGAAAAGCCTGTGCAAAAGCATGGGTAGACGCTTCAGAAGAAGACTTCATGGTGATAGTTCATGTTGGCACTAATAGTGTAAAAGCCAGTCAGCAACTAGCACAACATGCTTTAGAAATTGGCGCCGATGCCATTAGTGTGATGGGGCCAACTTTTCCGAAAATTACTCGTATAGAAGAGTTAGTTAAGTACTGTGAAGAGGTTGCTCAAGTAGCACCTTCATTGCCGTTTTATTATTACCATATTCCGGCATTCACAGGGGTTAATCTATCGATGCTTGAATTACTTGAGGCTGTCGACGGTAGAATTAATAATTTTGCGGGTATTAAATATACGTTTGAGAGTTTATACGAGTATACGCAGTGTCGCCGATACGCAAATGGCAAGTTTGACATGTTGCATGGGCAAGATGAAACGCTACTTCCTTCATTAGCGTTTGGTGGTGCTACAGGTTGTATCGGTGGAACATTTAACTATGCTGCTGGTTTATATATCGATATTAGAGAAGCTTTTGCTGAAGGGGATTTGGAAAAGGCACAAGAGCTACAATATAAATCATTGGATCTAATTGATGTTATTTGTAGATACCGAGGGAATATCGTCGGTGGCAAACAAATTATGAAGTTGATTGGTTTAGATTTGGGGGCAAATCGAACCCCATTTCAGAATTTGACAGCTGAAGAGGCTAAGGCAATGAAGTCTGAATTAGATGCCATCGACTTTCAGTTATTTGCTAATAAACTAGCTTAGTATTGAAGGGAGCTATGAATGAGAAACCTTTCCATGGTCATCGTTCTGTTGTTAGGCCTCATGATGGCTCCCAAGCCAAGGATGGTCTAAACCTCAGCATAAACGGCCAAATATCGTCTTTATCGCCATTGATGACCTTAATGATTGGGTCGGTTACCTAGGAGGCCATCCAGATACAAAAACGCCAAATTTAGATAGGTTAACAGCTAGAGGCGTAGCGTTTACAAACGCATTCACAGTATCTCCTATTTGTGGTCCATCTAGAGCTAGTGTTCTTACAGGAATGAGGCCAGAGACAACGGGCATTTATCATAATACAGGGATGTACAAAGACTACGTCCCCAATGCCATCGCCTTACCAAAGTTTCTAATCAATAACGGCTACCATGTCATGGGCGCCGGTAAAATTAATCATGCAATGGGGATGGTCGTACCCGAAAATTATCACGAATATGGTCCTGATGCCGGAGCAATCGGTGGTCCTTTTACATGGCAAGAATTAAGTGTATCGACTAAAGCAAAAGGGCAACGCGAAGACATCTTAGGAAAGAGTAATGCTGTAAAGAGTGGCATATTACGCGATATTTATCCTGGAAAGATAATTAAACGAAGAAGCCTAGAAGCTACTTTACCACTGAACGGAATCGATAATAGGTTAGATCGTCCACTAAACGGGTATAACACTTTTGATTGGGGGCCTGTTTCAGTTAAAGGTACGGAAATGCCTGACGGAAAAATGGCTACTTGGGCAATCGAAAAATTAACAGAAAATTATGATAAGCCGTTTTTCCTAGGCGTGGGTTTTTATAGGCCACACCAACCGTTTTATGGGCCAGAGAAGTATTTCGAACCATTCAAAAATAAGTTGTCGTTACCTGCCGTTATGGAAAGAGACTTAGCAGATTTACCTCAGGTTGCTAAACAGTATGCGCATTACCATTGGTCAGGAAGTTTTGCTAGAGTTACTGAATATAAAGCTTGGGAAGACGCTGTCAGAGGATATTTAGCTTCAATTCACTTTGTTGATGCACAGTTGGGAAAAATTGTTGATGCGCTGGATGATAGTTCCTACGCCAACAATACACTAATCGTCCTTTGGAGCGATCATGGCTGGGAGCTGGGTGAAAAGGAATACTGGGGTAAACACTCGCCATGGCAAGGATCTATCAAAGTGCCCTTTATCATAGTACCACCTAAAAACAGTAGGTTTACCAAAGGAGAAAATGATAGCTTTGTGAGTCTAATAGATATATATCCGACAATAGCGTATTATATGAGTGTCGATGTTCCGAATTACCTAGAAGGATCTTCGTTAAAAAGCGTGATAGAAGGACGTTCTGAAAAAGTAAGAGACTATAGTCTGACAACTTTGAACCGCGCATCTTATGTTATTGTTAAAGGTAATTGGAAGTACATTCATTACTACGATGGAAGTGAAGAGCTTTACAATCTACATGAAGATCCAAATGAATGACGAAACTTATCCGCTCCTAAATACCAAGCAATCAAGCATTAATTAAAAGCCCTGTTGCCAATAGATAAACGATTATAAACGCCTACTTAGGTACAAGAACTGGAAAGGCGTGCTGTATACAAGTGGTAAATTTGAGCTATTCGATATGCAACACGCCAAAAGTGGTATTGGCGAACAAAATGATTTAGCTCATGAACAACCTGAGCTAGTAAAATTCTTGTTGAAGAGGTTATCTGATAGTGAAAGTAATAGTCGATACATGATTATTGACTAGTTAGTTTCTTGCTTGTTGAAGTAGGGTGCCCCTCTAGTCACCGAAATGTTCCGAGTAAAAGAGGGGCGTGGGGTTAAGCGTTGTGATAGTAGCCAAACTTTTCGTTTAGCTTTCTATTTTGAGAGTCGGCCCATTGATAGTATTCAGTATCTGATAATAGTGATGCGGCTTCTTTGTCCAATACAACAATAGCATTTTCATGCATCTGCAAAGCTGAAGCTGGGCAGTGTGCTGATAATGGACCTGTAATCATGTTGTTGACCGCTTCTGCTTTGTTCTTTCCAGTTGCCATCAACAACACGTATTTAGCATCAGTTATTGTTCCAATTCCCATTGTCATGGCTTTATCTGGTTGATATTCATCTTCACCAAATAGTCGACTATTATCTTTTAACGTTTGTTGAGTTAGCGTTTTTATACGAGTTCTTGATGCTAGGCTTGAAGAAGGTTCATTGAACCCTATATGACCATTTGCACCTATTCCTAGAATCTGTAAATCGATACCCCCTGAATCTTTGATCAACCGTTCGTAATTTAAGCCTTGCTGTCTTGGATTTTGTGTTTCACTGCAAGTAGGTAAATAGGTATTACTTTTTTGAATGTTCACTTTGTTAAAGAGGTGGTAATTCATAAAAGAACGGTAACTTTGCGGAGAGTCTGGTTGAATTTGAAAGTACTCGTCCAGATTGAAGGTTACTGTTTTTGCAAAACAAAGGGCGTCTTGTTCATGCCTTGCGACAAGTTTCGCGTATAGCTCTATAGGAGTGCTTCCCGTGGCAAGACCCAAGACTGCGTTAGGTTTTTGTCTTAGTAGTGTATCTACCCAATCGGCAGCATGGTTAGCTACCTCTTCTGGGGTTTCAAAAATTACAATTTGCATTTTTAGCTCTTATATAGTTGAGAGTACAGACTCACACCAATAAGATCAGCGTGAGGCCCACACATAGCCAACGAAACGTTGGTTTGATAAATATTAGGTAGCTGTTCAAACTTATCCTTTACTAAATTAAATAGTTCGGGAGAACTTCCGACGCTGCCACCAATTACAATTTCTTCAGCACCTGTTATCGCTTTAATATTTGCTATTAAATCAACGAGTGAACTAGCACTGTTCTCTATAATTTTTGAAATTTCAGGGTGCTTAAAGTAAAGTTCAAATACCTGCTTACAAGTGACTGGTTTACATAATACAGCCGAGGCATGTTTAGCTATTGCGGTGCCCGAAGCGATGGCTTCGATACAGTTTATTCGACCACAGTGGCAAAGGTAGTGTATTGCATCTGCGGAGTGCACACTTGTGTGCCCAACATGAGCACAAAACCCATCATTTGAGGTGACTAGTTGTCCATTCTGAACGATTCCACCACCTACCCCTGTTGACACTGTTAAATAGACTAGTGTCTTAAGTGATTTATTTGTTTTTCTTGCTTGATATTCTGCCCAAGCAGCAGCTGCTGCATCATTAATAATGGTTACAGGTAAGCCAAAAGTTCTTTCTATGTTTTGCTTTAGAGGTAGTTCCGTTTTTATCGAAAGAAAGTTTACCGTCTCTTTACCAACTAATCCTGTGCAAGCTATCGCTACAGAATCTGCTTGCTCTAACCAGGTCTCACATAAATCAAAAAGGATGTCTGACAGTGCGCCTATATTTGTATGCACACAAGACTTTGTCTTTTTGTATTCGATTATTTGAGTTCCATCAACAAGGGCTGCTGATATTTTTGTTCCACCAACGTCAATAGCAATTTTCATGGATTAAGCCTGTGCAGCTTCATTTATGCTGGTTGCAAACCAACTAGCTATATGTTCAATTCTAGTGATGGCTGAACCAACAGTCACCGAAAGAGCACCTAAAGCAATTGCTTTTGCCGCTCTTTCCGGAGAGTTATACCTTCCTTCAGCTATAACATTTAGTCCTCGCTTAACCCACATATCAACAAGCTCATAATCTGGCTCATCTGGTGTATTTGATAAATCTAAGTATCCAGACATTGTGCTACCAATGAAACTACACCCATTTTTAGCCAACATGATACCTGTTTCAAAATCAGCACAGTCGGCCATAGCAATACAACCTGACTCATGCACAGCGTTAAGTAAGTCTAACATTGAGGTAGGGCGTTTTCTGTCAGTACCATCAAATGCGATGATGCTCGCTCCAGCTTGTGCTAGTGCTTTAACGTCTTCAATAAAAGGGGTTATGCGTATATCACTGTCTTCTAGGTCTCGTTTAACGATACCGACAATTGGCACGCTAACAACTTTGGCAACCGCTTCCACATTTTTAACACCTTCAATCCTTAGTCCTTTTGCTCCACCATCAATAGCAGCAACTGCCATGGCAACAACATGTTCAACTTTGTCCATCGGGCCATTATCTACAGGCTGACAAGATGCGATTAATGAGTTTTTTAGTTCATGAATTAATTTATTTTCTAAGGCAGTATTGCACTTGGACATTATGTTATTCCCGAGTAATTGCTTTGTGTAATTGAGGATCTTTACGCATGGTGTATAAAGTTAAACCATCAAGATCTTTGTTATCAGATTTGAAGACTAAGCTGGCGAAGTAACCAACAAACAAACAAGAGACAATGCCTATTGTTGCGTATAAGTATCCGTTGGCCCAGCCAAATTGCCATGCAGAAATCATCGCGCCCACACCACAGAGAATACCTACGATTGCTCCCTTGGCATTAGCTCTTTTAGTCAGCGCACCTAATACATATAGACCACCTAACGCTCCCATGAACATACCTATAACTTTAAAATAGGCGTTCATTAATGATCTAATTTCCGGGTTTATAAATATTAAGCCAGCTAACGTACCTAAAGTTCCCATTAAAAAAGTTAACCATCGGGCAGCGCTCATGTATCCTTTTTCCGATTTTATTAGCTTAAATGGACGGATAAAATCTGTTACTAGGGTAGTGGCAATCGAATTCATACTCGTAGATACGGTAGATTGAGCAGCGGAAAATATGCCTGCCACAATAAGTCCAGCTATGCCGACGGGGAGTTCAGTAGCAATGAACATTGGGAATATTTGGTCTATTTGAATAGTTGGATCTAATTTTTCTGGTTGAACTTGATAGAAAACATAAAGGCCAGTTCCAATACAAAAGAACAACAAAGCCCCTGGTACTGCTAGAACGGCGTTGGCCCAAATAGACTTCTTTGCAGCTTCTGGGTCGGTCGTTACCATATAACGTTGAACGATTGCCTGATCTGCAGTGTAGCTAGAAATATTTTGACCAATACCACCAATAACAATTACCCAAATGGCAAGCGTTGTTATGCTATCTAAACTGAAATCGACTTGTGCCAAGGTGAATTTATTGTCCGAAATACCAACTTGGACGAACTCGCTGAAACCTCCCTCAAGCCCAAGTATGATAGTAATAAAACAAACGAAAGCACCAATAAGAAGGACCAACGTTTGAATAGTGTCTGTCCATATAACGGCTTCTATGCCGCCTAAGGTGCAATAGATAAGACACAAAACTCCCATTATCAGAACACTTTCACTAGCTGTCAGAGGAGTGACAGCAGAAAGTGCGAGAGCTGTAAGTGCCATAACAATGCCCATTCTTCCAACATGGAATAAAGTGAATAAGCCACTGGCAAATAAGCGCACGCTCATATTGAATCTTTTTGAAAGGTATTCGTAAGCGCTTGTTGCATTAATTTGCCTAAAGAATGGCATTGCTACATAAATAGCTATAGGTGCGACTACAATTATCATCCATATGCCAACTAGCAGTAACCAATCGGTTTGATAGACAACCGCTGGCAATGCTACATATGTTAAGGAGCTTAACATGGTTGCGTAGATAGAGCAGGCAGCAGCCCACCATGGAATAGATTGTCCTCCTCTGAAATAATCGTCTGTATTTTTATTCTTAAATACAAAAAACAGTCCGATTGTAACCATCAGTAGAAGGTAGACAACCAATACCGCCATGTTACTAAATCCAAAATGCTTTTCAGGCTGAACTAGGGAGCCTACCAGTAACTGTGTATGATTATTTCCATCGTGTCTGAGTTGGTAAATTCGGCTGCCCGCAATAATACTATTCCCGAAATCAATATTTTGAGGTAACTCTTTTACTGCTGCACTTTCGTATATCGCCCAGCTCTCTGTTATGGCATTTAGAGAATATATGTCAGTTGAGTTTGTCGTCGCTAATATGTGGGACTGACCAAAAGCTGCTATCGATGTAACTTCTGTATTGACTAACTGATTTTTAACCAAATCCCATGCAGATGAAGGAGTGTTTGGTGAGTATTTCCATAACTTATTTATTTCATCACCACGTGCTGTTTGATGAGTAACTAGTGAATATAGCTTTGCTCCTTTGCCATTGTTTTGGCTTGTTAGTGAGATGTCACTAATGTTACCAAGAGCATTATTTGGTGCGGGTAGGTGCTGCCATGTTGGCTGAGTTTCTTGTAATAATGAATTTGTCAGTTGTAATCGTTGAAACTCTATACGATTATTTTGCGAAAACAATATATATAGGTAGCCTCCAACAACCTCTGCATCAAAATTCTTTGTTTTGCTGGGGAGGTTTGTCAGGTAAGCGGTTTCAATTGTTTGACGAGATTCGTTCCAGCTTAGTACCTTGATATTTGCTTCAACTAATCCGTTATCTATACCACCTAGAAGTAGCGTTTTATCTTTAAATTTAATGAATTTTGCGCCAATCCAAGTAGACAAGCTTTCCTTTATGGATAAAGGTTGTAGTTTGTCACTATTATTCGTTAGTAGAGCAATTTGTTTATCGCCATGTGCACCAGTAGTTGAAATAAATACTTTATTGTCTATTTCAAATAGAAAATCACTGCGATTAAGTGTCGCAGCTTCACTGTCGACGATATTGGGCTCCCATAACACTGAGATGTCTGCGTTTGCAGACTTTGAAAACACACAAGCAGAGAATATGTAAACCACAATTATTATATTTTTGAACATCTAGAATCACATGGTAATGTTTTGTGCTGTATACCTGTTATACCAGTGTTGGCTGTTAAAAGCTAGCTGTCTATGATAAGAACTTAGAAAATAGTGAGATTCTTAATGAGTTGTAAGGGAGGTAGGTAAAGAGGCAGGTGAGAGTGCTGCCTCAAACGGTTATTGTTTATTCAGTGTAGTACTGGTCAAAAACGTAATCAATATGGTTTGATAAATGTTTATCAGCACCCTCCACATCTCCTTTCTTGATGCACTCAAATATGGCAACATGATCCTTATAGCTGCGTTCATTTAAATCGCTTTTTGTGGTTTTTAATTGCCTTGAATCTATCACCCAGTCGACTAGAGCTTGATGAATTGCAAGGAATATTGGATTACCTGGTATAGAAGCAATTACACGGTGAAAGTTAATATCGGTCTTTTTAAATTGATTATCGTTTTCCACAGCTTTACTGTTTAATTCTAATGCTTCTTCTAGCTCTTTAATTTGTTCTTCAGTGGCGTGCTCGGCTGCATATCTAACTAGACTCGACTCAAAGAATTTACGCAATTGATCGAAGTATTTGAGGCCGTTGGGTTGCGATAAAAAGTCCTTAGACATACCTGATAACTCTGAAATAATAGTGTCCGCTGAAGGTCGAGTTACCCTCGTTCTTTCACCACTACTTATTTTCACCAGCCCTTTTCTCGCAAGTGCTGAAAGAGCGTCTCTTATTGAGGGCCTTCCAACACCAAAAGCAGCCATAAGATCTCTCTCTGATGGTAAAGCGTCCCCTTCAGCTATTTCACCTTGGCGAATCATTAACTCAAGTTCTTCTTCGACTGTTTGTGATAACTTCTTCCTTTCAACAGGTCTTTTGATTGTAATCGACATATGAAACTTCCTTTACATCCATTCATGTTAGGCTATCGAGCTATTATACCAATATGGTATAATATGTATATTTAAGATTTAGGTTTACGTAACATTTACATCTGTCTGTTTCAAAGGACGATGTAAATGTTATGGTGAATACCTTGCAATATGGCTTGTAAGCTGAAGATTTTTTCGGGTATTTAATATGAACGAATAGGTTGAATTTAGTTAATGCTACGTTATTCAGTAATCTCAATGCTAGCGGCTATCTAGTAATATAAGTATTTGATTTTACTGTTTTGCCCATTATACTGTTATACCAAATATGGCGGTGATGCTTCAAATGAACTAAAAATGAAAATAATTAGATATGGGGCTGACTCGCAGCAATATGGTCAGCTGTATAATCCTTCGATAGTGAACAAAAAGCCTGTTGTGATTGTTATCCATGGTGGCTATTGGAAAGATAATCACAGTTTAGACACTTACCCAACTAAATATATTGTAGAGTATCTACTGGGGTTCCCTGTTGCTGTCTGGAATCTTGAGTATCGTAGGATGAATACGTTTGGTGATAATGAAGTAGCGCCTTATCCTGCTATTTTTCGAGATGTAATGGAAGGTGTCGATGTGTTGGCACAATATGCTGACAGTGAGATGCTTGATTTAAATAGAGTATTAATCATAGGGCACTCGGCAGGTGGACATTTAGCTACATGGGCGGCAAGTCGACATTTGTTACCTACAAGTTGTGAACTTTATCGAAGAAAAGCGCAAAAGGTATCTGGCGTGATTTCTATCGCGGGTATTTTAGACTTGTGGCGAGAATGCGATATTGAGCAACCTGAACAAATTATAAAATTACTCGGTGGAACACAACAAGAGTTTCCAAAGAGGTATAATTTGGCAAGCCCTAAAGCGCTTAGGCCAGATGATGTAGATATTACAATAGTTCATGGTTTGAAAGACGACGTTGTTAAATTTAATCAAGCTCTTAGCTATTGTGAGGGCGCTGGTGGCAATGTTAGCTATATTAGTATCAAAGGTGCCGACCATTTTGGCATGTTACCTATTACACAAAGCTATACTAAAGGGTGGCAGTTGGTAAAGCCTTTAATAAAACAAAAGGTTGTAGAGTTAACTAACATGGAACGTTAAGTGCTCTGCTACTTTTAAGGCCGCTAACGTTAAAAGTAGCCACTGCCCTAAGGGGTGAGGCCAAAACCTCTTTACTCTTCGTTAAAAATCGTTAATTTAGAGGAATAAATGACACCATTTTCGCCTTGATTAACGTCATTGAATCTCTCATCAGAATGAGTAGACAAAGATAGACAGACCTTAGGTCACTATCAATTTAGTGTGACATAGAATTGTTAGGGCCTATTTTTTGAAGCATGTTCCTTCTCTAATTTTAATTAAAATTTGATTGAAAAATAATTGCTTAGTAGTTTGTATGCAAATACGTAAACTTTTTATTGTGTGGTTCTTTGATATGCGGGTATCTATTTGCTTATTCGCTATTCTAATTCTCGCGTCAGATACTCAGGCGTAATTAAATAAACATCAAAAATATGTATCCGCTAAGCAATGTATTAGCTGCCACCAGGAACAACATGATGATTGGCGGTTATCAGGTCATGCTTTCTCAATGGCAAAAGCCGATAAAGAATCCATTAAAGGTAACTTTGACTATCAACAAGTCGAACACTATGAACAAAATGTACTGTTTTATAGCGAGGGAGGCAGTTATTTTGTGAACATAAATTATGGAGAAAATAAAGAAAATTTAACTATAAAGTACACTTTTGGAAATTATCCGCTGCAACAATATATTGTTGAAACAAGTAAAGGTAGATTTCAAATATTACCATTTGCGTGGGACAGCCGACCCCTCGATGAAGGCGGACAAAGATGGTTCCATAGCTATGAACAAGAGAATATTACCCTGAATGATCGTCTACATTAGCGACAGCCATTGCAAAATTGGAATGGTATGTGTGCAGACTGCCACTCTGATGGGCTAATTAGAAACTACAACGCAGACCAAAATACCTTTAATACTAAATTTTCGCATATAAATGTTAGTTGTTTATCCTGTCATAGCGTAAAGCCTGAACACGAAACAAAACAGAGCGCAGCTAATCACCGGCGAGCAACGATAGAACCTATATGCAATTGACTACGAGCAATTGGAAGTCAAACTGCACACTGGAGCGGGCCTAAGAGAAATAATCAGTTCATGGAAACCTGTTTTTCATGCCATTCGATCAGAGAGCCCTTGACTGACGGTTTTGAGCCCAACGAGCCTTTTTTAGATCAGTTTTCTCCTCAGCTGATTACGCCAAACCTATACCATGCCGATGGGCAGATCAAAGAAGAGGTATATGTGTATGGCTCCTTTCTGCAAAGCAAAATGTATCAGTCTCAAGTAAACTGTCTTGACTGTCATGATAAACACACCTATACACTCAAAGTTGAGGGGAATGCTCTCTGCCTTCAGTGCCATAGCGCACTCGTTTTTGACACAGCTAAACACCACGGGCACAAAAAGGGTAATACTGGTGCTCAATGTGTTAATTGCCACATGCCTGAAACTCGTTATATGGGTGTTGATGATAGACGAGACTATAGTTTTTCAATACCGCGCCCCCATTTATCTGCTGAATTTAATACCCCTAACGCTTGCTCTACTTGTCATCAGTCATCATCTTATGAAACATTGAGCAGCGCTATTAAAACTTGGCACGGTGAGCCTAAAAAAATAGCGGATAACCATTATAACTTGATTAAGTTGAATGCTGGTCAAGCTATAACCTTGGCACAGCATTTAGCTATTATTGCTGATGAAACGATAAATGTAATTAATAGAGCCACAGCATTGCAGCGCATTGGCAGCACAACTACGGTGCTTTCGGGAAATAGTCTTTCGCAGTACTTTGTTAATCAGGAGCCACTATTAAGGCTGGCTGCAGCGCGAATCGGGGGAGGGCTGAATGATAAGGATAGGCTTGAGTACTTGCCTAAACTTTTAGGCGATCAATATAGAGCGATTCGCATAGCAGCAGCTCGTAGTCTATTGGTGGCAGGAAGCGACATCACCAGCCACGCCAGTTTTCGAAAGGCGTTTAGTGAACTGCTGTCATTTAATGATGTTAATGCTTGGCGCGGTGAAGGGCGACTTAATCAAGCAATGATGCATTTATCAAATCAGAATGAGAGTAAAGCGGAGGTAGCATTACTTAGTGCAATAGATATAGATCCGTATTTTGAAGCTGCCTATGTAAATTTAGCGAGTTTGTATCAATTACAGCTCAAAGAGGAGCTGGTAGCACAAGTTCTTCTTAAAGGTTTAAAAAACGTTACTCAATCACATAACATTCTTTATTCTATGGGCTTACATCAAGTACGAATAAAAAATATTGATGCAGCGATTCGTTTGTTTAGTCAATCGATGCAGTTGGCACTTGAAATCTCTCGTTATACATACACGTATGTCCTTGCATTGGATACATCAGGACGCAGTGAAGAAGCATTGGCGATATTAAAATCGGTAATTTTAAACTATCAAGATAAAGCACAACTCAAAGAGTTAGGTCGATACTTGTCTAAGAAAGTTAATAATAAAGCTGAATTTATATGGTTTTCAAATTTATAACCAATTCAATATTGGAACCTAATACTAGGGCGTGTTGATTTTTCAGGGTTAAACTTTATTCGAATTAAATGCACTTTTATCGAGGCACTTTTGATATGCATAGTTATTCTATGCACAGCGCAAATACCGATGATTGTGTTCCTGCATAATCTTTGTAGCTGAATCCGTGCAGGCGTGAATGAGAATATTGCATTTAAACGCCCCCCTTTTGTTAGATACTTGGGGCGCCATTTATTGCGCCTGCCTACTGCGTTATCGCTTATTTATGTGGAATAACCACACAACATAAGCTCCGCCTTGTATAAAAATATCATAAATTGCTGCAAATTAGCCTCTAAAGATCAACACGCCAACGGGGCTGTTGGAAATGGTTAATTTAGACGACTAAATTGGCACAACCTCTATCTGGGTTGATATGTAATCTGTCCGCAGAATTATTAAGCTAAGGTAAAGCTACATTGTATTTCTTCTCTACCGTAGCTTATCACCATCGACTTTATTTAAAGCTAGTTACTCGTGCTTATCTGCCAAGGTTTTTTCTGTTAACCATTAGGAGTCGTCACTGTTAACGTTTAGTCGAATACAATCGGTGGAAAAATGAAAGAAGATGGCACTGAAAAATGACAAACAAGTGACGTTCAGTACACATTGTCATTGTATTCGCGTATAATTCCCGCCGTTTTTAATTAAGTATTTTTAAGTTGTAGAGAACGATAAATGTCGCAATCAAACCTAGCTGTTGATATAGATTTTCAATTTCCGGCAAAGCCACAGCCATTAAATGCTGAGCAGAAGGCTAGGCATAAAGAAAATATCAAGAAACTGTTGAAAGAAAAAAACGCAGTTCTGGTTGCGCATTATTACTGTGACCCTGAGATTCAGGCGTTAGCCGAAGAAACTGGTGGTTGTGTTGCAGACTCGCTGGAAATGGCACGTTTTGGTAATCAACACCCAGCAGATATGCTTATCGTCGCAGGTGTACGTTTTATGGGGGAAACTGCGAAAGTTTTAACTCCCGAGAAAACAGTGGTTATGCCTACGTTAGAAGCAACTTGCTCACTTGATCTAGGTTGTCCTATTGAGCAATTTAATGCTTTTTGTGAGCAACACCCAGATCGTACAGTAGTTGTGTACGCCAATACATCCACGGCAGTAAAAGCTCGTGCAGATTGGATTGTAACGTCTTCTTGTGCACTCGAGATTGTTGAGCACTTAGATGAACAGGGTGAAAAAATCTTGTGGGGCCCTGACCGTCATTTAGGCAACTATATTCAAAAGCAAACTGGTGCAGACATGTTAATGTGGCAGGGCGCTTGTATTGTCCATGACGAATTTAAAACCAAAGCACTAATTGACATGAAAAAGTTGCACCCAGACGGAGCGGTATTAGTTCATCCTGAATCTCCAGCAGAAATTATTGACCTTGCTGATGCGGTGGGTTCTACAAGCCAGTTAATTAAAGCAGCACAGGAAATGCCTAATCAGAAGTTCATCGTGGCGACTGACCGTGGTATTTTCTACAAAATGCAGCAACTTTGTCCTGAAAAAGAATTCTTTGAAGCACCAACAGCGGGTGAAGGGGCTACTTGTCGTAGCTGTGCACACTGTCCTTGGATGGCGATGAATGGCTTGCAGTTAATCGAAGAAGCGTTAATTGACCAAACCGGTAAAGAAGTTTTCGTAGACATGTCGCTTAGAGAAGGCGCGCTTCGTTCAACCAACCGAATGTTGGAATTTTCAGCGTCATTGAAACGCTAGAACTTGTTTTTGCGCCTTGGCTTGCTCTTAAATTAGCCAAGCAGTTCAATTTTGGATAAAACCTTGTAATAAATCCTTGCGAAAGCAAGGCTTTTTTTCTAACATAGCGCAGCTTTTCAATTACGCTATTTCTTTAGCTATTGTTTATTGAGCGATTACGGTGAGGTGGCTGAGTGGTTGAAGGCGCACGACTGGAACTCGTGTAAGGGTTTATAGCCCTTCGAGGATTCGAATTCCTCCCTCACCGCCATTAAACCGATGCCCTACTCATTACGTATCAAGGCTGTTTACAGCTCAATCAAACTGAAAATACTCTTTATTTGCTATATCATTGCTTTGCTTAATGTAATTGTAGCAAGCGCGTCATTACCAACTCACCGACTTACGGATTAACTAACTAACACTTAACGAATTAGCGTAAGCACTTCTTTAAAAGACTCATGCCGACAATCTTTAAGCAATTCGTATAAGCACATTTCAAGGTTTGTTATTTCAATGCCATTGCTAGCTAAACGGCTAAGGGCTAGTTTAACGTGCTCACCATTGCGAGAAGAAATACAGTCACTGACTACTTCCACATGGTACCCGAGTTGCTTTATGCCCATCGTAGTTTGAAAAACACAAATATGCGCCTCAATTCCGCACACTAACCAATTGTCTATATGCTGATATGCTTCATTCTGCAGCGCTGATACAAAGCTAGGAGTTAAACAAGCGTCAAAGGTAAATTTGTTGATTGGATTAACGGTTGAAAGGTGTCTTGATAGCTCCGTTATTGTACTGCCGAGTTTCTCTGAGTTTTGCTCCACTAGTACGATGGGCAGCTCGAGAACCTTTGCCCCCATCACCAGCTTTTCACTGCGCTTAATGAAATGCTCGCTGTCATGGACCAGTCGGGCAAGCTTACCTTGAATATCGATTATGATAAGTCCTGTGTTTTCCAGTTGTAATCTCGACATGAACTTAGCCTGCTATGCTCTCCGCTATCAGTGCGTTAACAATGTTAGATTAGACGGCTTAAGTTTTGTCTAATCGTTTAACTTTTTAGTGTTATTCAAACAGTCTTAGTTTTAATGCTGAATGTCTGATAATCCGCTTTTCCGTTGTTTTCGCAACAATCGTTTTGTCCGCCAGTAGATTAATATGAGTTTTGGAGCGCGTAATACCTGTGTAGAAAAGCTCTCGCGACAGAATCGGGTTGTCTTCCTCAGGCAACACAAGTGCGACGTTTGCAAATTCGCTGCCTTGAGTTTTGTGAATTGTCATGGCATAGACAGTTTCAAATGTTGGCAATCGTGCTGGTGAAATATAACGATAAACAACCTCATTGTTTTCATCTTTGCCGTCAGGAAATATTGCGAGGAGTTTGTTATTGACCTGCCAAATCAGTCCGATATCACCATTGTATAACCCTAAGCTGTATTCGTTGGTGGTAATCATAATTGGCTTACCGTGATAGAGGTTGTCACGAGTTTTGATTGTGCCAAATTTACGTAATAAATTCTCAGTTAACTGGTTAATATTCTCCGTACCGCGTTCACCTTTGCGATTAGCACACAATACCCTGAAGTTATCGAATGCAGTAAAAGCTTCACTTATGTTTTTCACTGAAAACACTTGGGAATAATGCTGTTTTACTTGAGGGGACAACCACTCTATCAATGAGCTGTGCTCATGATAGGTTAATTGATGGTTGTTAGATGCAAGCACAGCTTTTGTTTCGTCAACATCACCTGCAATAACGGCTTTAGCCAACAAACCAATACCGCCTGAACCGTCAAAACGATAGGAGAACGTCAATAGAGAAAGGTGATCTAAACCTATTCCTGATGGTTCAAATGCGTATCCGGTCAGCTTATTTAACATAGCAATATTCGGTGGCGAATAGCCAAGTAATTCGCGTGGAGCAATGTCGGCCAAAACCGAGCCTGCTGCAACGGAAGGCAATTGGTCGGCATCACCTAGCACAATTAAGCGCCCATGAACTGGCATCGCTCTTAGCAGGCGTGCCATAAGTGGCAAGTCGACCATAGATATTTCATCAACGAGCAGTACGTCGAGGTCGAGCGGGTTTTCAGCGTCGTGTTTAAAGTTGTGCTCATGGCGCTTAACGCCGAGTAAACGATGAATCGTCGATGCTTCATTAGGGATAGCATCAATAATTTCATCGCTGAGGTGACACTCTTGTGCCACGCGTTTCAACGAACCTGTTATCGACTCCATTAAGCGCTGAGCGGCTTTACCCGTCGGTGCCGCCATTTTGATGTTCAAAGCTCGGTCACTTAAGGGGGGCTTATTCATTGATTGGTTACTTAAGGATTGCTCATTGAGTTGCTGATGACTGTTGCTTCGTTGATGAATCATTAATAAAGCTAGCAATAGCTTAGTCACCGTTGTGGTTTTACCTGTACCTGGGCCACCTGCAATAACAGCGAAATTCTTATTAAGTGAGTTCGCAACTGCTACTTTTTGCATATCTAGTCGTTTAGCTGAGCTTTCAGAAGGTTTTGCCTTAGGAAAAAGCCTAGACAGTACATCACGAGCGCTTTCAAGATCGATAACAGAATGCTCTTGTAGTCGAGGTAGTAATGCCTGAGCCACCTCGGTTTCAAATGCCCAATAGCGTGACAGGTATAGTCGGTTGTGCTCAAACGTTAAAGGGTTCCCATCATTAACGGTGATCGGTAATTTATTTAGAATGCTGACAAATATTGCCAGCGGTGGAAACTCAAAACCAACCCGAGTATGCGTTTTACCGTCGATGACGACATCTTGGTCCCACAGTCGTTGTTCTGCTACTGTGCTTAACAATAAGCAAGTGTGCCCGTCGTTAAGAGCGCTGCTGAGCGCCATAAAAAGATGAAATGCAATGGCGGCTTCACCGCTACTTAAATTGCTATCCGTTGAAAATATCAGTGAACTTTGTAACTTCTTCGCTAAGAAAAAATCAATTGGCTGACAGTCGGATAATGATTCGTTACATTGCTTAAAATTACTGTACATAACTGCCTCTAATTAACTCGTCATTTCACTATCACTACTATATTCTTGGGGCTTGCTAGGTTTTGTAACTTGCATGACTTGATTAAGCCTAAGGAGCAAATCGCTATCGATCGCTTTTCGATAGATCCCGGAAGACGCTGAATCTGTCATACCGCGCAAATACAAGTAGTAAACACCGCCAAAGTGCACACTGGGGTCATAATCCTTGCGTTTTTGTAGTAGGAAACGATGTAACGCCACGCAATAAATAAGGTATTGCAAGTCGTAGTGGTGAGCGGCGATATCTTTGGTGATGTTCGTCTCACTGTAATCGCTAATGTCATCTCCCAGATAGGTCGACTTGTAGTCAGCAAAGTAGTATTTACCTTGGTGTTCAAATACTAAATCGATAAAGCCGTGCATCATACCTTTCAATTGGCGCTTTTCTGGCAATTCGATACTTGCTGAAGAGCCTCTGTGCTCAGCAAGTAACTGGCTAAGAGCTTGGGTATCGACGCCTTCAATAGGGAAATAAAACTCTACTTCGCGCAAGGTTTGTTTGTAACTGAGTGCCGATAGCGAGAATGTGTCCTCTTCGGTCGTTTGTCTTGTGCCTGATTCTTTTGTCGTACTTGATTCCGTTGGCGTTGCCAGAATTTGAGGTAAAGGTGCATGCAATAACGCTGCTAAGAATTCATGTAAGTCTTGTTCGTCATAAGGTGCTGGTAATTCGCCGTAGCTGAATAGTGGATGCTTACAGGCGTTGGCATAGTTTGGATTAACAAAATCTAGACGCTCTAGAATGTCGTGTAAAAAGTTACCTGTTTTAGCACCTTTTCTTAACGTAAAGCGAATATCATCTGCTGCAATGCTTTGCGCTTCAACTTCGCTATCTTCATCATCTAAATGCAATTTGACAAGTGGGTCTCGCTTAGTGTGAACATTCTTTGTTAGCGAAGAGAATGAACTTAACTGCCAATCATGCTCAATCGCTTGATTAAACACTGCAGGTGTTGACGTTAATAGACTCGAACTTTTGCTTTCTTCAGGTGTTTGATGTGCCTGAAGTCGTTTGTCGATATTTTCGAGAGTTTCAATGTCCGCCACTTCTTTAAACGAAATGGCATCTGGCTGGCTATTGGCTAATTCGAGCAACTTAGTGAAAAGTTGCGACTCATCTTCTGCACCTACGGCTAAACCTAGCGATGACTGGTGTGCTTTATCAAAAGGTGTTGCACAGATATAACAACGACTTACGGCTCGTGTTACCGCTACGTATAGTAGACGGATAGACTCAGCAAGGCCTTCATCGAACGCTTTTTTAACCCCATCATTTGCTTGCCCAAGCTGCCTAACAAATGTGTTGTCGTCATCGTGATAAAGGTGAATATCCTGAGGTTGATTACCAAAACGGGTTGGATCGCTAAATTTACTCGCGTATGGAATAAATACGACCGGATATTCTAATCCTTTACTACCGTGCTGTGTCACTATCTTTATTAGGTTAGCGTCGCTTTCTAGTCGCAACTCTGATTCTTGTTTCTTGCTGGCAACCGTTATTTGATCGAACAAATAGCGCACTAGTTGACGTGGCTGGCGGTAACGGGTGCTAGCCTGTTGGAGTAGCTCTAGCAAGTGAATCGTGTTAGTTAGCGCACGTTCGTGCTGATTGGCTTCAGGGGTATAGGTTTCGTGGACAAAGCGCATCGCCATTGCCATAAAACTTTTTTCTTCCCATAACTTCTTAAGTTCGCGCAGATAGTTTTGTTCTCGCTCCCATAAAGACTCGTCTTCTTGCATGGCTTTAAATAGTGAAGACTTGCCGCCTAAATAACGGGTACTGAGAGCCGCGATCATTTTACTGGTGTCTTCTAAATGCAAAATTCCGTCAATCGCTTGGTACAAATCTCTCGCTTGAACGCTGTCAAATAGGTTTTCTTTATTGCTTAAGTAGACAGAGGTTAATCCCGCATTTGATAAGGCAGATTCAGTAAGTTGTGCTTCAGCCCCGGTTTTTACTAGCACGGCAATATCAGACTCTTTTAACGCTCTGCCGGCGATTTTCGCATCAGTATTCAGCAGTCGGGATATTTCGGATGCACACCAAGTGGCAATCATCGTTGAAAAATCAGATTTGTTAACGTCTTTTTTGCTGTTAGCAGGACGATAGTTTTCATCAAACCCGAAGTAATTGATGTTAAGTGCTTTGTTTATTGCCGAACTGTTTTCTATTCCACTGTTTTGTGTCGATGAGTTTGTACTTTCGACAAGCGACTTGTGATCGGTTTTGCCGCTTGCTTTTACAGGCACATATTCAATGTCGTAACCGAATACCTTGTCATTACCAATAAGCTCAGTCTCTTCTGGTAGTATTTGGGGGTCTGTTTTTGGCAGTGCTTCACCGAAAAATAAACGGTTGTAACCGGCAATCATTTCTGTTGTAGAGCGCCAGTTAGTATCCATAATCCAGTTCGCATCGGCAGCGTCTCTAGCAGCTAAATAAGCAAAAATATCACCACCTCGAAAGCCATAGATCGCTTGTTTAGGATCGCCAATCATATAAAGCGCATGCTGGTGAGTTTGGTCACAATGATCGCCATAAACCTTGCTGAGAATTTCGTATTGCTTAGGGTCGGTGTCTTGAAATTCATCCACTAATGAAACGGGAAATTGCTGACGTATCGATGCGGCAAGAGTGCCAGTATCATCGCTGCGCAGCACATTTTGCAATGTGACGATTAAGTCGTCAAAATTCATCACTTGCTGACGCGCTTTCGCGTTGACAATTGAAGTTCTGATGACATTGATAGCGTGAAAGGCGAGGGTATAAACGCGATTGGCTTTGATTGATTCAATCAGTTTATCTGCTTCGTTCTTACAAACAGTCGACGCTTGAACAAGCGCTTTTAACTCAGCTTTTCGAAAGCGATTACCGTTGAGGAAGTCTTTCGCTAATTTAGGCATCAGTGAAGGGACTTCCAAAGAAAGCCAACCAACTAATTGTTGCCATTCTTGCGTACGTTTTTCTTTGTCCTTGTGACTATTTACAAGTGCTTCAAATAACGCATCTTTATTGGCGTTTAACTCAGCAAGGGCATTTTCACGTAGCGCTTTGTGCTGCTGAGCTATAACGGCTTCATCTTGGTATTGCAGCGCTTCGTCAGACGAGAGGGCGCCACGGAACGCGTTATAAAATTGCTCAGGTGTCGACCACTTGCTTGTTAAGGTCTCAAAATCTTGTTCGCTTTGCTTTGCGATAAATCGATAGTGATCACGTACTGCTTCTAGTTCGAGCTCTTGAGTATCTGCTTCCATGTTTATGGTAAATTCAAGTGAGCTTTCAAAGGCAAGGTTCGACAAAACGCGATTACAGAAACCGTGAATGGTAAAAATTGCTGCTTCATCCATGTGCAGTAGCGCTTTATGCAAAATAGCTTTGGCTTCCGATACTGGCAACCGACTCTGCAGATCGATATAAAAGCTATCGGCCTCAGTATAGTTTCCCCAATTTACTAACGCATCAGTGATTTCTTTGGTGATGCGGCCTTTCAACTCTTCGGTGGCATTTTTGGTAAATGTCATCACCAAAATATTTTGCACGTCGAGTTTTTTCTCCAGCAGCATGCGGAGGTAAATACGTGTGATGTTGAAGGTTTTACCCGTACCGGCACTGGCTTCAATTAAATGTTTGCCAAACAGCGGTAAATGCAAAACGTCTAGGGCATTAAAAGTCGTCATCGGTTTACTCACTGTCAAAGTCTTGTTGGGCTAACCCTGGAAAGATGACTTCGAACATAGGGCGATAAATAGATTCGATAAGAGGCGCTATGTCGCTGCCAAAATCAGGCTTTTGTTCGAAGTAAAAACGTACGAGAGGTTCGGCGTCATACCCCTTGATATTTCTCGATGTATACCAACTCAATTCAAATTGTTGATTGCCATAAGTTTTCTTTTTACCGCTACGGTCAACTTGAAAGTACTCTGCTGCTAAGTTGACAGGCGCAAACATAGGTTGGCTCATGCCGAGTTGGTAGTGGGCCAATAGCTTGCCTATCTGCGCAACGGCTATTTCATCGATAATAGGCGCAAAGGTGACTTCTTTTATTCGTTCTTTAATGCTTTTCTCGTTGTAAAAAAGCCCTTTGGTCATTGTTGGTTGCTCGGTGTTTGCAATAAGGTGATAGACCCAGAGTTTTAAGTAGTCTTTTCCTTTAGGCGTTGCCATGCGCGAAAACACTTGGCATCGCGAGTTTTCCTGAATATCTAAGTTAGCGCCGTTACTAACAAGTGGTAACTCTGCATAAATCGTGATGTCATTAGCGATAACCTCGACTTTGTATGGCTCTGCAAAGACCAATCGACTGAGGGTTTCTGCAAACTCCGTTGCTTGTGCTTCCCAGTGATTAAGCTCGTCTAGTGTTGTTTTACTGTCCGGTAGCTGGTTACTGAGTAGCGCAGCCTGCGTAATATGCGCAGTAGAAACCGCGTTATTTGAGGTGCTATTTGTTGACTTGCTGGCTAGCATGGCATCGACGTACTGGTGCTGCAATTTGTACTGATCAAGCTTACTGGTTTCAAAAGGCTCACTATCTTGGTACACGTCGCTAATGCGCTCGCCATGTAAGTTAAATTGCGTTCTTGAAAAAGCCTTGATGGGATCAGCAAAAAACTGAATCAGCTCTTCTGCCGTTAGTGTTTCTATTGCGGGCGCGTCAATTTGTATGTCTTGATTATTGATTCGAATACTTTGGTTTAAGGTAAACCATTTGCTATCAAAACTTTGATATCGCCCTGTGTAATTGGCCTCGCTGAAAGGCTGTAGCGGTATTTTATGAATAAGCGATTGATCACTTTCGTCTAATGTCCAACCTAGTGCGCGTGATAGATAGTCCATTAGCTCACGTAAAATAATAGAAGGTTCCCGCTCTGAATTATCTTTTACACTATTTCCTTGATAACTCATGTAAAGCGTATCTCTGGCTGAAATCAGTGCTTCGAGAAATAGATATCTATCATCGCCACGGCGAGAGCGATCACCTTTTCTGGCTTTGTTTTTAGCAATTAGATCAAAACTAAAAGGTTTGTCAAAGCGAGGGAAGTCGCCATCGTTCATACCCAAAATGCACACTACTTTAAATGGAATGCTGCGCATCGGCACCATGGAGCAGAAGGTCACCTTACCACTCATAAACTGATGACCAGGCTCTGGCAGCGAGAAAAAATTCGACAAATAGTCGCGCACGACACGCAAGGAAATAGGCGTGTCAAAGCTCGCTTCTTGGGTATTTAGTGCAAATTCATCAATTGCGTGGCTAACAATATCTACACCAAACTGCGTTTCCTTGGTAAGCGCGAAGATGTCGTCTTTTAGCGATATTAAATAACTGTGCCATTGGCTAGGCGTGCGATCGGTGTTTAGGTTTGCTGCGTGTTCGCTTAGTTGTTCTAACAGCATTAAAAGTTTGCCAAGCAATAACGACTGGTCGCCTTCGATGGTAGGCAATAATAGTTCGTCATTGTGAATCACCGCATGGTCACTCATGGCAAAACCTAACATCAAGCGGTCAATACCTTGCTGCCATGTAAACTTATCGTTGGTGTCGAGTTTATCATCTTCACTAAGGCCACTGGCATTTTTGATAATACTAGCCTTATGAGGTTCATTTAGTCCCCAATGCACGCAGGCGGTTTGTAGCCACTGCTCAATGAGGTTTACTTCGCTTTCTGCGATCGAAAATTTGTGGGCGATAGCAGGTAGTTTTAAATAGCTTATGATTTCAGACAACTGAAAACGGCTATCCGGTAACTGAAGTAGCTGCTCGAATATTTCGACAATAGGCTCTACGTTCTTCAATGTTCGGTCAGAGATAGAGCAGGGTATGAACTGTTCGCTGTCACCAATGGGTTGATTAAATACTGCTTCAATATAGGGAGCATAATCCTCGATGTGAGGGCACATAACGACAATATCTTTTGGGTTGAGTGATTTATCTTGCTGCATTTTGTGCAAGATAAAATCGTGTAATCCTTGGATTTCACGCAGTGCGCTATGAGCCGAGCTTATCACAATACTGTCGTCAATTAGTTCTGTAGGTGTTTCTCTGCCATCGCGTAAGTTAAGAATGTCTTCTTGAAGCGTATGCAGGGCCGAAGTGTTTGAAGTCTCTGACTCATAGTCTGACGGCGGCGTAAACACAGGGATTTCGTTGATGGCGTATTCCGGCAATAAACTTAAAAATTCTTTGCCTTGCATACCGTAGTTGGCTAACAATGGATTACCATTGTAACCAGAGTAGGCAGCAGTAAACGTTTCATCATCGGCTGACACTGTCGCTAGCCACTTGGCTAATTGCTTCTCGCTTTGTAATTCGCCCCAATATTCGACACAAGGGTTGAGATGAAAAACATGGACTTGTGTATGCTCTGCGATTTCGTTTAAAAACTCGAGCCAAATAGGCGGTAGGGTGTTTAAACCAAAAACGCAAATACTGCTTGGCAGTTTATGTTTGTGATCTTTGATTTGAGGTAGCGCTTTTCTGAGTAATTTCGACGTATGGTTAGGCTCTAGTGCAATCACCTTAAGCCATAATTTTGCCTGCCACGCTTCTTGCTCTGAATAGTCGCCGGTAATCCAGCGCTCTAGCCAGTCAGGGCGGTATATCATGTATTGCTCAAACAAATCGGCTTGTTGTCTAGCGAGTTGGAAGCGTTTTTGCGTACTTTCTTTACCGTTGTTAGTCCAATATGCGGTAGGTTGTTCACACTGTGGATCGTTGACAAAGTCTTCTTCGGCGAGGAAATCGTATATTTTCCAGCACAACACTTCTCTAGAAAATGCTGACTTTTCAGGAATATTTTCATTACCTAGAATGGCGCGAAGTTGTCGCCAGAAAAATTGAACGGGTAACTGAAAGTCCAAGTTCATGCTAATGCCATTTTGCTCTGCTAACTGCATATGCAGCCAATGCTTCATCCCTTGGCTTTGGGTAACAATGAGGCTGGGTTCAAAAAGCGCACTGTCATCAGACTCTATGACTTTGCTTAATAAAATAGCGAGGTTTTCTAGTCGGTTAGCAGGGTAAATGTTAAGCATGAATCGAAAATTTAACGCGAGAGTAATCCTAATTTAATCGATCGCAACTATAAGGCAACAGTTAAATGGAAAAACTCGTCAGGATTGCTGAATTATTAAGATACGTGCTTGAAAAATAATCCTTTCGCAGTAAAAAAATACTGGTTAAATTAGGCATTATTAGAGAGAACATAAAAGAGATAGATGGAAACAATGAAGTCGATATTAATTACAGGCTGTTCTTCGGGCATAGGTTTAGATGCAGCACTTACGTTAAGAGCTCGTGGCTATTTAGTTATAGCGACCGCAAGAAAAGAAGAAGATGTTGTTAAGCTTCAAGTACGCGGTTTAACTGCCTGCCAGCTTGATGTCACCGATAGCCAGTCGATTAGCGATGCGATTGCATTCAGCCTAGAACAGACAGGCGGCACGCTTGATTTTCTATTTAATAACGGCGCGTATGGCCAAACGGGTGCGTTAGAAGATTTACCGACCGACGCCCTTAGAGCACAATTTGAAACCAATGTTTTTGGTCAGCATGAGCTAACAAGACAAGTGTTGCCGATTATGTTGCAGCAAGGACATGGTCGAATCATTCAATGTTCATCAGTATTAGGTTTTGTTTCAATGGCGTATCGTGGTGCTTACAATGCATCTAAGTATGCACTCGAAGGTTTGTCGGATACGCTACGATTGGAACTGAAGAGTACTAATATAGACGTCTCGTTAATAGAACCAGGTCCTATTAATACAGAGTTTAGAGCCAATGCATTGGTGGCGTTTAAAGAAAATATTGATATGGATGTGAGTCGTCATAAAGCTTCCTATCAACAGCAAATTGATAGGTTGTCGTCTGAAAAATCTGGCGCAGTGTTCACCCTTGAGCCTATTGATGTAACCAAAGCGCTGATTCATGCGATCGAGAGTAAAAAGCCTAAAATTCGCTACCGAGTGACCGTACCAACGGTCTTATTCGCGATATTCAAACGCTTGCTTCCTTCACGTTGGTTAGATGCATTATTGAGTCGCGGCTAGAGAGAAACTTATGCTTAACTATCAGGATTTCGATGCAATTTTATTTGATATGGATGGCACTATATTTGACTCCGAAGCCGTTCACCGCGAAGCATGGAAAATGACCGCGAAGGAGTTTAATCAAACCTTCACCGATGACATGTATTTGCAGTTTATTGGTATGACAACGCCAAACTGCATGAAAATGGCAATGACAATGTTTAATCATCAAGTCGAATTAAACGCCTTTTCTGACAGTTACTATAAGAACTTAAGTCAACTTTTAGAAAGCCCTGTGCTGATAAAGCGGGGCTTTATGGATTACCTCGTGCAGGCAAAGTCGCTAGAAAAGCGATTAGGTATTGTCACGTCCAGTGGAATGAGTGGGGTAGAGGGAAATTTTGCCCACTACGATTTTTATCAAGACTTCGACGTTGTGATTACAAGAGACGACGTAAGCCGATATAAGCCTTTCCCAGACCCTTATCTATTGGCCTGTAAAAAGCTAAAGGTCGATCCAAAGCGAACCATAGTGTTTGAAGATTCAAATACAGGAGCGACCGCTGCGATTGATGCAGGCTGTTTTACGGTTGGTATAGAGGATCTTGTGCCTTTTGATGAAGCAACTCGAAGCCGCTTGCAGCTTATGGCACAAAGTTTTGAAGCGTTTCTGTAAAACCAAAACGTAACTTCGACTGCAAGACTATTTATTTGGTGCTAACGGTTCGATTAGTGCTAATAATACTATTTGCTATATCTTGCTAGGAAGGTAGCAACAAACTCTTTTTTTAGGGTTTCAGCTTTCGATGCATCGAGTTCCCCCTGAAGCATAGGCATCCAGAAAAATGCTGAAGAACACATAGACCAAAACACCTCGGAAGCTAAAGCCGTATCTTCAATGATTAAACGCCCATCGGCTGTGGCATCATCGAGCCATGCTTGTAAACCATCATCGTTTTTTCCGGCATTTTCCATCACTTGAGCTGCAATGTTAGGGTGAGTAATCATTACTCCAAACGCCATACGCATGAAATTCATTTTTAATTGGTTGGTTGAGATACCTACTTTCAATTCAGCAAATTTATTTAATTGAGCTTCTAGCGGCACATTGGCTTGATAAGGAATTTGTTTTTCTTCAATTGACTGCTGCACAAAATGTTGAATAACAGCATTGAATAGCACCTCTTTACTCTCGAAATGGTTGTAAACTGTGCGTTTTGAAGCTTCTGCCTTTTCAGCAATGTAGTCCATACTAGCTCTATCAAAGCCCATTTCAATAAACGCATGTACTGCAGCTTCAATAATTGCATTGCGCTTTTTACTCTTATCTCTTTGTTTTACCACGGGGACAACACCACCTTAATTTCTTATTTACACTTTTTAGTGTAAATAAGATTAATCTGTAATTCAACAAAGATTAATCCAATTACATTCTTTGGTGTAATTAAGTGTCAGGAAGCTGAATATGAAAACAATCTTAGTCACAGGTGCGTCGTCAGGTATTGGGGCAGACTTTGCCAAACAATTAGCGGAGCAAGGGCATAGGGTTTATGCCGCAGGCGCTTACGCGAGACCACTATTGTTTATTCGTAAGTGGTTTAGCGACCGCATCTTTGTTCGCACCATCATGTCAATGGTTAAGTAGAGTCTTTGATGAATGTGTTAATTACGGGTGCCACCAGTATGGTGGGCTCCAACGTATTGAAATTGTGTTTAGCGGATAAGCAAATAACTCAAGTTACCGTGCTAGGTAGACGTAGTTGTGGCATAAGCCATCATAAGCTGAAAGAAATTTTAGTGATATATTTTAATGACTTATCTGGCATTCGAGACCAGCTGGCGTTAACTGACACGGTATATTAATGCTTAGGTGCTTATATCGGTCAATTGCCGCGAGAGAAGTTTTATCAGGTTAATGTTACGTACCCTAAGCAATTATCTGAACAAATTCAGCTTGCTGGCAAAGCTGATTTGAGACTTTGCTTACTGTCGGGTGCAGGCGCAGACCGCCTTGTTGAGTCCAGTATGACATTCGCTACAGATAAGGGTGAAATAGAAAACTATTTGTCGTTACATCACCCAAATTTTCATACCTTCAGCCCGAGTTATATTTATCCATTAGAGCCAAGAAAGGAGCCTAATTTCATGTATCGTGTTTGCCGATGGCTTTATCCTCTGATCAAACTGATGGGAGCTAATGCGAGCATTACGTCAGTTGATTTAGCTGCCGGTTTATTCAAAGTAGGCGTATTCGGCCATCACAAACAAATATTTGAAAATGCTGATATTAGGCAAATGGTATAAGCAAACCTGCCCTTGTAGCTTTAGTTTTTAGAAGCGTCGAATGACGCTTTTCATTAATTTGGGGTCTTAAGTAACTAAATCCACATCAGTTCCACTTTATCTTAGGCTATTGTAAATAAAAGGATTTATACTCGTATTCTTACTATTAGCCATTTGATAATATTTACATGGAGTTTCCTACTTTAGATACATCAAGGCTGCGCCTTACCCAACTGTCCGCTGAAGATGTATCTTCATTGTTTACCGTTTTTTCTGATGAAAATGTTGTTAAGTACTACGATACCGACGTTTATCAATCAGAAGAGCAAGCGGCAAAGTTAATCGAATTTTTTAACGGACGCTTTGCGGAAAATGCGGGTATCCGTTGGGGTATTCGACTAAAAGAAAGTGATGCATTGATTGGCATTTGTGGGTTCCACTCAGTTAACACGTCAATGAAGAGTGCCGGAATTGGCTATGAGATCGCTTCAAAATATTGGGGAAATGGCTATGTGACTGAAGCATTGGCTAAAGTTATCGAATGTGCTTTTTCTGAAGCTTCTCCTTTTGATGGTTTATATCGTATTCAAGTTGACACTATGGATAGTAATTTAGCTTCTGAAGCTGTGCTTAAAAAGCTTGGTTTTAAAGAAGGGGGCATTAGGCGTGGAGCAGGCCATTGGAAGGGCGGATTCCACGACTTAAAGTGTTTTGGTTTGCTTAAATCTGATCTTTAATAATGCATAAGCTAACTCAATGGCTATGCCACCTGATGCGCTAGTGATCAATGCCGTATTTTGATTTGTCATTTATTTCTCCGATGTGTGCTGTTTAATTTAGACACATGATAAAGAGGCAGGAGAAATGGTGAAAATCAGAAGGTGACAGTTGGCTATCACAATGTGCCAAATTATCGTTTTTTGTGCCAAGCGCAAACCCATACCCAAAGCACTAGTTTTACCAACTCAATATGCAAAAAGAGGAGCAAAAGCTCCTCTTTTTCTTGTTTAGAATGGCTTACTCACCAAACTGAAATCTGATACCTGCATTGACGGTGAAACCGTCATTTCTAGACCAAATATCTGTAGTCCACCGGCCGCTAGCTGCTTGGGATGGTAGTAAGAGAGAGTCTTCTTTTGTTTGGCGTATGTTAAGCAAGTTCTCTGCATTGATAAAATAGCTAATACGGCCAAGGGTAATCTGTCCGAGTAGACCTAGGTGCCAGTAAGCGTCGCTTTTCTCTCTATATGGGTTATTTTCTAACTTTTGGGTGCCCGTGTAATAGGCTTCAACCCCCACTAGGTGACTACCGTGTTCTTCCCACATTACAACAAGGCCAGCAGAGTGCTGCGGCGTGAGTGCTAGCGGCTGTCTTGATGACTCAGCATCACCCGCTTTGGTTGCATCCGTATATAGATAACTACCTGTGAATTTGATATCACGCCAGCGATAACGCATTAATAGCTCTGCACCGGAAATTTCAGTTTCTCCTGGCGCGTTAACAAGACGAACAGTTTTTTCGTAATTCAACGAACTAGCACTAGTTGTTGGGTTAGTGATGTCGTTGCTATTTAAATAATTACTGATTTGGTCAAGCTCAGTAACGTTATCAATCTCTGACGCGAATAACGTCACGCTTGTTTCCATTGCGCCTTCGATATAGCTGATATCAAGTGATGCAGTTGTTGCTTGCTCGGCATCAAGACCTTCTAAAGGTACTAGGCGAGATAGACCGACTTCATCAATCTCCTCGATAAATGGCGTGGGGGCGTAAAAGCCTTTTCCATAAGCACCGCGAATCGTCCAGTATTCCGGGCTATATAAAAGCGACACGCGTGGACTAAATTGAGTACCATAATCGCTATGCAAGTCGGTGCGCGCGCTTAACGAAGCGGCAATGTCATCTGATATTTCGTAGTCTAGTTGAGAGAACAAACCTGGTGTTTCGAAATTATAGTCAAAGTCAGGGAAAGTCTTTGATTTGAAATGCTCACCTTGGAAAGCTGCGCCGATAAGCCATGCGGCTTTGTCGGTGTAGCCAGAGAGGCTTGATTCTAGTAAGTAACTATTGTGACGATCGTCCTCTATAACATTACCGAACTGATGGTCATGGGATTGACTCATCGCTGAGCCTCGAACGTTAAGATTAATAATGTCATTAACCGCTTGGTCGTAAACAAAACCAAAGTCTGTGCGAGTTGTGTCTAGGTTTTGCGAGAAATGCGTTCCGTCAGGTAGCGTAGCGTTGCCACGAGTACCTCCAGTTCGCTTCTCCTTCATGGCACCTGCTGTCACATATAAATTTTGACCATTTTCGCCTTGCCAATACAGGCGAGGGCGCACGCTGGCACGTTCATATCCTGCCATATCAATCCAACCATCGTCGTCTAAGTCTTCTTCTTTTTGATGGTGGATGCCTGCTGTGATAGATGCGCTAACTGTATCGCTTATTGGGGCAGCAATATAAGACGTAATATCTTGTCCATCTTTTGATATAAGGTTAACAAGTACTTCACCTTCATAGTTGTCAGATGGCGTTCTCGAAATTAGGTTAATCACACCACCTAACGCTGAGCCGCCATAAAGCGAGGAAGCTGAACCTTTGATAATCTCAACATTAGCTAAATCTGTGGGGGGAATTTGTAACAAGCCAATCGACGGTGTTTGGCCGCCATAAAGTGGCAGTCCATCACTTAAAAGTTGGGTGTATCTGCCAAAAAGCCCTTGAAGCCTAATATTGGCGCTACCTAAAGTTGGTGAGGTAGTTTGCACTCTAACGCCACCAGTTTCAGCAACGAGCATTGAAATATTACCCGGGCGCATTAGCGCTTTTTCTTGGATTTCTTCGCCATTAATGATTTCTGTGCGGGTTGCTGATTCCGTGACGATGCGACCAAGACGAGATGCTCTTACTTGTATGCGCTCGAAGCTTTGCTCGTCATGGTCGTGTTGATGACCATGGCCGTGCTCATGATTTTCCCCGTGTTGGTCTTTTTTCTCTGCATTATGTTCGTCATGGTGTTCATTTTGCGATTTCTCGCTGTGATTGTGTTCACTTTGATGGTGTTGGCTCTGATCTTTGCTGATAGCGTGGCTGTTGTTTTGGTCCTTCGCATCAACACTAAAACTAGTACTAAGACTTGTTAACGCGATTGCAAGCAGCGCAAATTTGGCTGCTTTGTTAATAGATTTAGAAAGCACGTATTACCTCAAATATGCTAAAAAGTGCGCTGGAAGCAGCGCTAATATCGATAGATTTAAATACAATTAGTGCGTATTACAGGCGCACTAAGCCTACGAGGTGAAAATGGGCGGTCGGTAGAGGGAATTTATAATGGTGTTCGACAGTTGCTTTCTCTGTTCATTAATCGGCGCAGTCAATATCCATTGATGTGAAGAGTACGATTTAGTGGGAATATATACTGCAAACGAGCAGGCGCTTCCTGTGCATGGGCACGAGGCAAAGCAACAGTCGGTCTCACAGCAATCATCCTCAGCGCTAACATCTTCTGGTGTTGAAGTTTCAATAGTCTCGTTTGAAGCCGTTACTTGTTTTACGGAAAGCTGATTAGAGCTCTCTTCATCACAGGGTAAAAAGGTCGCCGACGCCAATGCCTGCCCTAAAAAGGACATACATAAGAGGATTAACATGACTAAACGGCTAATAGCTTTCAATTTGTGATTCTCAAAACAAGTGGCGGTATTCTATAAATAATTTAGTGCTAAGTGAATTTTTTTAAACATTTTGCATCTTACTAAACACTGGAAACACGGCTAGACTCATATAACATTTGATTAACATTATGTTAGATTGTGGTGTAAGAATTATCGTATTCGGAAAACTCGCGCATTCAACATACAGGACGTTAAATGAAAAACAACATAAAGGACACTCTCTCCAAACGCACCAGATTACCGCTTGCTTCTTTGCGCTTTTCTACTTTTGACTTTGCTATTGGACCTCTTGCTAAGTTTTTTTTTGCTACTGGTCTTTTTACTATGACTACATTTTCTTGTATTGCGAGTATTTGGCAATCTGACGGTTACGGTTATGTATTTGACCTGTCTGACAGTAAGTTACCTAAAGTTTACGACGTTGGATCAAATTATTGTTTATTAAATCATTTTTTAACGGATGAAGCTCAAAGCGAAGGGCTTTCGATTGATAAACAGAGTCATACGCTTGAGTTTGGCAAGTTGTTTCCACTTAAAGTCAGCAGGGTGAATGCAGTTCCCGTTCATTGTAGCGAAAGTGGCGTGGCAACTTTTCAAAATGAGCAATACAAGTTTTCAGCACCGCAGGTACTAGAAACATTGCTTAACCATTTCAGCGAACATTACGCTTACAGCGACGACAAAAAGCTTAACTGGCAGACAATTAAGCAGACATGGCTAAAACGTGTCGACAATGACACAACACCAGCTCAGTTACGGCAAGTGATTGATGACTTTTTAGCGATGCTCAGCGACGGGCACGCCATTTTGTTTAACGAATCGTTAGACCGGTTAGTTCATCATTCGCCGCGTAAACTTACGTCGGAATCACGATTGCTCGAATTTATGGCTGAACAGCCTGACTTTACTGACATTTCGCAAGTCTATCGCTATGTTTATCAAAATTGGTTGAGCATTATTAATTCCTACATTGATGCAGAAGAGCCTCACCAAGTGCTCAACAGTAACTTTTTCTATGCCAAACTCAAAGGCGGCAGTATTTACCTGCGAATTGAAAGTTTCGATGAACACGATACCGAAGCGGTGATGAGACATTTGTTGCCGAAGCTCAACACAGCATCAGGCGTAGTTATTGATCTACGTGACAGTTCAGGTGGCAGTGATGTTGTCGCATTAAAAATGATGTCTTTTTTATCCAATCATAAGTTTGATGTGGGTGTGAAACGATATAAAACCGATCATGGTATGGCAAAAGGTGCTGAGATCAGTGTGTCGCCAATTTCGAAAGATGCCTACGCTGGGAATATTGTTGTATTGACAAGCCAGCATACACCAAGCGCTGCAGAAGTGTTTTTAATGGCATTAAAAGCTAGAGGTAATGTCACCATCATAGGCGAGAACAGTTTTGGAGCCTTTAGTGATGCGCTAACTAAAGCATTACCTAATGGCTGGGGCATTACCCTTTCCAATGAAAAGTATGTTGACGTTAACGGGCATCATTATGAATTTAGCGGTATTCCGGTAGATGCAGATTTCGAATTTCCCAATATTACCGACATTAAGCTAAATCGAGATTCAGCATTGGAGTATGCAATCAGTTTGTTGAGTAAGCAGTCTATTTAAATGCTTTAGCGATATTTGTCGCTTTGCCAATGATTGAAACTTTTATATGTAATTCAAGGAACTAAATTACTATTACTCACTTGAAATTTAGTTTAGTGTTCAAGCTTTTTATGAAAATAACAAAGGAAATATGTATGTTTAAACGATGGATATATTTGCTTTTGATTGCAATGGCGCTGCCTTCTATGGCACAAGAAGCGTTGCAATATCAGAAGCCTTCAAAAGAGATTCTTGAGCTCGTCGATGTAAAAAGGGCACCTGCCACTTTTATCGATGATGCACAAGAAAATATGATTTTGCTATTTCGTGATAGCTACAAATCGATTGAAGAATTATCCAAACAGGAGTTACGCTTAGCGGGACTTCGAATCGACCCTAAAACCAACATTGGTAGCCGAGTTACTTACTACAACGACCTGAAAATTCAGCGTGTTGGTAGCGAAGACGCGCTTAATGTTAAAGGTTTACCTAAGAACCCACGTTTAGCCAACTTCCGTTGGTCACCAAATCAAAAGTATCTTGCATTCACTCATACAACTTCAGCACAGGTTGAACTATGGGTGTTAGATGTTAAGAAAGTAAAGGCGATGCGTTTAAGCAAGAAAGCGTTGAATGCGAATATGGGCGACGTTATTAACTGGCATGCTGATAGCAAATCGCTATTAGTTAAAACAATCCCAAGTGATAAAAAAGCGCTAATCGACTCGAGTAGCGCAGTGCCAACTGGACCGACGATTTCAGTGAGTGATGGTAAAAAAGCACAAAATCGCACGTACCAAGATCTACTTAAAAACAAAACCGATGAGTTTAATTTTGAACAATTAGCTCGCTCTGAAATTTATACGGTGTCGTTAAAGAAAAAAGCAAAAGCTTGGTTACCAGCGGGCATGTACGGTAACGTGAGTGTTTCTCCGGCGGGTGATTATGTCATGGTGCAGGAGTTTCAACGTCCGTTTTCTTATTTAGTGCCTTACTCTCGTTTCCCGCACAAAATTAACCTTTACAGCCGTGGTGGTAAGCTTGCCCACACTGCGGTTGATGTGCCATTAATCGAAGATTTACCACAAGGATTTATGGCGGTTCGAGAAGGGCCTCGCCGATTACAATGGCGAAATGACCAGCCAAATATCTTGGTTTATGCAGAGGCGCTAGATGGTGGTGATCCAGAAAAAGAGGTAAGCCACCGTGATCAAGTTATGCAATTAGCAGCACCATTCAATGGTTCCGCTTCACTACTGCTAAAAGTTGAAGACAGATTTTATCGTGCCGTATGGAAGGACGATAAAACGGCATTGGCAATGACCTACTGGTGGAATACGCGTAACACGAAAACGTATCTATTTAGCCCTGACCAAAGCACACCAGCTAAAGTTATTTCAGATCGCAATTATCAAGACAGATACAGCGATCCAGGTAGTTTTGTTACCACAAAAAACCAATACTTCCGCGGCGTGTTAGCAGTGGATAATGGCAACGCATTTTTACTTGGCGATGGCTTTACGCCAAAAGGCCAATTTCCATTCTTGGATAAACTAAACTTAGCAAGCCTTGAAACGGAACGTGTTTATCAGTCTGAATATACCGATAAGTATGAAGATGTACGCGATTACAACCTTGAGAATGATCGCCTGTTAGTGCGCATTGAATCGAAAAGCGATTACCCTAATTATTACTTCAGAAGCTTGAAAGATAATAAGTTAACTGCGTTAACGGATTTCGCAAATCCGTTCATTAGTATTGCAAACGTTAAGAAGGAAGTTATTACCTACAAGCGTGATGACGGCTTAGACTTAACGGGTACTATGTATTTACCCACTGACTATGTAGAGGGTAAAAAATACCCAATGATCCTTTGGGCTTACCCTGAAGAATTTAAAGATAAATCAAGCGCAGGTCAGAATACGCAAAACCCTAATAACTTCATCTACCCTTGGTATGGTTCTCCTATTTATTGGGTAACTAAAGGTTATGTTGTGTTAGATGATGCTTCTTTCCCAATTGTTGGTGAAGGTGACGAAGAACCTAACGACACGTTCAGACCACAGCTAATCGCGAATGCAAAGGCTGCTATTGATGCGTTGGATGAAAGAGGCCTAATCGACCGTGAGCGTGTTGCTGTTGGTGGACACAGCTACGGTGCCTTCATGGTGGCGAATTTGTTATCGCATTCAGACCTTTTCGCTGCTGGTATTGCACGTTCAGGTGCATACAACCGTACATTAACACCGTTCGGCTTCCAGTCGGAAGAGCGCCATTACTGGGATGCACCTGAAGTGTACTACACCATGTCGCCATTTATGCATGCAGAAAAAATGAAAACACCTTTGTTATTGATTCACGGCGAAGCGGATAACAATTCTGGTACTTACCCAATGCAAAGTGAGCGTTACTTCAATGCGCTAAAAGGTTTGGGTGCGATTACGCGTTTAGTGATGCTGCCGAAAGAAAGCCACGGCTACCGTGCTAAAGAGAGCGTACTCCACACTATTTGGGAACAAGACCAATGGTTAGAAAAATACGTTAAAAACAAAGGTCAATAACGTACACGCTTGACTTTGATACTTAACCCATACGTTCTAAAATATGTTGGGAAGCTTTAACTAACTGGCTATTGCGGATTTTAAACGCAATAGCCAGTTTTTTATTGTTTTAACCTAACGACGATATCACTTTTGTTTACAAATCACTTTATGTTGTTGTCTCGAATTAGCCTAACGATTAAAGCACTTGTGATTATGCTTCCAATTGATGGCGTCTCTTTTTTTGGCACGACGGGGCGGCTAATATGCAAATGTTTTGTTAAACAAACTGGTGCCAACGTAATAAGGAATTGACACATGAATTTCACCATACTCAAAGCAACCGCCAAAGAGACAGAGTTAATTGCTCCACTTTTCGATGCTTATCGTGTGTTCTATCAGCAACAAAGTGATATCGAATTAGCTTGTAGCTTTATTGGTGACCGCTTACAAAATGGAGAGTCTTCAATTTTCTATGCGATAGATAGCGACAGTAATGCGTTGGGCTTTGTTCAGCTTTATCCAACATTTTCTTCGGTTTCAGCTAAGCGCTCTTGGGTTTTGAATGATCTTTTTGTTAGTGATGCTGCGAGGAGAACAGGCGTTGCAAAAGCTTTGATGGAAGCTGCTAGAATTTACGCCATTGAAACGGACTCGAAAGGATCGTCGTTGCAAACAGCTTACGACAATGACAAAGCACAAGCTCTCTATGAATCATTGGGTTATGAGAAAGACTCGCATTACATAACTTACTATTTAAGTTTATAAATATAGAAGTTGGTCACTCTAATTTATATACACAATAAGCATGCGAGAGAATGCCGCATGCTTATTGTGTAGAAAGAATTATGACTATTTAGCGCACATACGCGTTGAGCTTATTCGTATTTGCGTTGGCGCTTTGTTTTAATCGTCGCGATGTAAGCGTGCCAGCTAGCGTAGCTTAACAACGGCATGATGATGATAAAGCCAAAACCAGCTGTTAGAAATCCGATTAATACAGACGCTGCGATAACACCCGCCCAAATAAACATCGGCCATACATTATTATTTACCGCTTTTGCTGACGTCGCTACCGCAGTCATAATGTCGACTCGGCGCTCGACCATGATTTGAGGCGTAAATGCGCTAATTGTAAATACGATAGCTGCCATTATTGCTCCGACAATTGTGCCAAAGCCCAAGAAAAATGTAAGTTCTTCGAAGGTTGGATTTGTCGTATTCGGGTACAGCGCATGAATTAACGCCGCTACGCGCGTCCAGGCAACCATACAAATCATCAGTAAAATAGCGAAGCCCCACTCACCGACAGGGTTTCTAAACATCGACTTGAGACTATGACCAAACGTTGGTTGATGGCCTTTTTCTATCTCCCAAGCTACGTCGTAGAGTCCTGCCGCAAAAGCTGGTCCGATAAGGGCAAATGCGATAGTTGCGGGTAAAATAATGAGATGGTTTTCAGTTGAAAATACGAGGAAATAAATTGCAACGGGTATGACACTAAATAGCATTCCGTAAACAAAGCTGATGGCAGGCGCTTTTTGAAAGTCCTTTATTGCCAGTGCGAGCCAATGAAAACACGCTAGAGAGTCTAATTTATTGCTGTCTATTGTTCGTGCAAATTGAGCTGTTTTGTGCGTTGTACTTTGGGTATTCGCCATACGAGGCTCCTTACTATTGTTTTATCGTTATACACACCAAGGCTGTGCTTGTAGCCGAAATTAAATAGTCCATATTTTTAGTACGGCTTTATTTAGAACAAAGTTCATAGTTTAAGTATGGCTCATATATTGGGTATTGCTCGCACATCATTGATGACTAAAACTCTGCGTGAAAGGTAAGATAAATTGAGGCTAGACTATCGTGATAACAATTCGCTTTAAGTCCAGAGGTTTCTGCGAGACTTGGTTGGAAAGTTTCGATACAAGAGTTAACAAATAGAAGAATATTTATCGAGAACAAAAAAGTTGTTATCTCGAGCGTATTTTTTATATAATACTATTTATATTATTATTTGTGCTGTAGAGTGAAACGAGATGCTAAGTTGTTGTAGCTTTATCGCGTTTTCTTCATTGTAGAGCGGTAACATAACGATATGATTTATCGAAAATTAGTTACCTGCCAGCACTTTAGGTGGAAGTTTAATGACGTCTTTTCAAGAGATTATTAATCGTCACGATTGGGAAAACCCATTATCGTTTCAAGTTAACCAAGTTGGCGCCCACAGCCCGCTTTTCGCATATGAATCTGAACAAGACGCTCTAAGAAAGCATGGGGCGAAGCGAAAGTCATTAAATGGTGAGTGGCAGTTTCAGCTATTCTCGGCACCAGAAAGTGTACCATCTGAGGTTGTCGCGCCACTAAATGAAAATGCGCAAGCGTTAACGTGGAGTACGATTGAAGTTCCTAGCAACTGGCAGTTAAAAGGCTACGACAAGCCCATTTACTGTAATGTTAAATATCCATTCGATGTGAATCCTCCTTTTGTTCCCAAGGAAAACCCAACAGGTGTCTATCGCACATCTTTTACGCTCACAGAAAGTGAGTTAGCTCAACAAAATCACATTATTTTTGATGGCGTAAATTCAGCCTTTCATCTTTGGTGTAATGGGGCTTGGGTAGGGTACTCGCAAGATAGTCGTTTGCCTAGTGAGTTTGACCTATCCAAGTTTTTAGTCGCTGGTGAAAATAATTTAACAATGATGGTAATTCGCTGGAGCGATGGTAGTTATCTTGAAGATCAAGATATGTGGTGGCTAAGTGGTATTTTTCGTGATGTTAGTTTATTGACTAAACCGAAGGCCCACATAAAGGATGTCTTTATTACGCCTGAGTTAGACGCTTGTTACCGTGACGGTTGGTTGAACATTAAAACTGACATTACGGCGCCACAAAACTACAAAGTAAAGGTGCAATTATTTGAAGGTGAAACCGCGGTAACAGATGCCAACATAGAATCGACAAATAATCGCGTTATTGATGAAAAGGGCGGTTGGGATGATGTTGTTTTTCAGCGAGTAGACATCAAAGAGCCGAAGCATTGGAGTGCAGAAGCCCCAAACCTTTATCGCTTAGTTGTCACTTTATTGGATGACAAAGGCGCGTTTGTTGTTGCTGAAAGTTATGACGTTGGCTTCCGAAAAGTTGAAATGCTTAACGGTCAACTGTGTTTAAACGGTAAACCTCTGCTTATTCGTGGTGTTAACCGTCATGAACATCACCCTGAAAACGGTCATACCATTTCAGAGCAAGACATGGTGCGTGATATTCAATTAATGAAGCAGCATAACTTCAATGCTGTTCGTACGGCCCATTATCCAAATCACCCAAGGTTTTACGAGCTATGTGATCAATATGGTTTGTATGTGTGTGATGAGGCCAACATTGAAACTCACGGCATGTTCCCAATGGGCCGGCTAGCAAGCGATCCGCAATGGGCTCCAGCATTTTTAAGTCGCTATACACAAATGGTAGCGCGAGACAAAAACCATCCGTCGATCATTATTTGGTCATTGGGTAATGAATCAGGTCATGGTTCTACACATGATGCCATGTACGCGTGGTCAAAAGACTTCGACCCTTCTAGGCCTGTTCAGTACGAAGGCGGTGGCTCTAACACTACTGCGACTGATATTATTTGCCCAATGTACGCACGTGTTGATGGTGACCAACCGTTTGATGCCGTACCAAAGTGGTCAATTAAAAAGTGGTTGTCATTACCCAATGAGAATCGCCCACTCATCTTGTGTGAGTATGCTCACGCCATGGGTAACAGCTTGGGCAGTTTTGATAAATACTGGCAAGTATTCCGGGCGTATCCGCGGTTACAAGGCGGATTTATCTGGGATTGGGTAGATCAGGGTTTAACCAAAACAGACGATACCGGAGAGAAGTATTGGGCTTATGGTGGCGATTTTGGCGATGAACTGAATGATAGACAATTTTGTATCAATGGCCTGATTTTCCCTGATAGAACTGTTCATCCAAGCCTTTTGGAAGCAAAGTACTGTCAACAACCATTCCAAATGGTGATGCGGGGTGAAAATGTACTAACTGAGAGCACCGTGTTAAGCGTTGAAGTATTCAGTGAGTACTTGTTTATTCAAGCCAATAACGAACAACTGATTTGGCGATTAAGAGAAGAGGGCGTGGTTGTCGCAAGTGGTTCCCAATCACTGGATATTGCGCCTGAGGGCTCTCAGCTTGTGGAATTTTCGCCTAAATATTACGTCGCTGCAAGGAAACAATACCACTTAGACATTGATATTGTATCAGTGAACGACGCAGCGCTTATTGAAGCTGGGCACGTAATCGCAACAGAGCAGTTTGAGTTAGAAAATAAAGATTGGTTAATTCCATTAACGTCTGCCCAATCTGCCGACAACACAAAAAACGCCCAGTCTCTTAAGCTAGAAAAGACTGAGGAAGCAATTACCGTCACTGGCGAGCATTGCGCATACACTTGGTCAAAACAAAGCGGCTTATTGAGTGTTTGGCAGGTAAATGGACAAAATGTCTTAACTGCTCCTATTCAAGATAACTTCTTTCGTACGCCTCTTGATAATGACATTGGTGTTAGCGAAGTTGATAACATTGACCCCAATGCTTGGGCTGAGCGCTGGAAACGTGCTGGTATCGGTGCTTGGCAAGCAAATTGTGCCTCGATTCAAGTAGAAGAACTTTCTTCGACTGTGCAGGTTATGGCTATTTTTGATTACACATTTGAGGGGCAAACTCAGGCCCGAACTCAGTGGTGTTATGTGATTGATGCGAGTGGAGAGTTAGCGGTTAGTGTTAATGTTTTTCTTAATCAAGGTTTGCCTCCTATGCCGCGTATCGGTATTCAACTGGCAGTCGCGAGTGAAGAGTCTCAGGAGTTGAGCTACTTTGGTTTAGGCCCGTTCGAAAACTACCCAGATAGAAAAGCAGCAGCGCGTATGGGGCTTTACCAACAGCCGGCAGGGGCTTTACATACCAATTACATATTCCCAACAGACAATGGCTTACGCAGTAACTGTAAGCAGTTGTCATTGTCAGGTATTGAAGTGAAAGGTGATTTTTGCTTCACCGTAAGTCAATACAGCCAATTTGAGTTGGCGAATGCCAAGCATACCAATGAGTTAAAAGGTGACGGTAATTTGTATGTTTTTATCGACCATCAGCATATGGGTATCGGTGGTGATGATTCATGGAGTCCGAGTGTACATCCAGAGTTTTTACTAACGGACAATCGCTATAGTTACCAGTTGGTGCTTTCGAAGGCTATTGCCGAATAGTTTGTGCCGAATCATGTTTAGTGTGAACACCTTAGGTGGTTTGCACTAAGCAATAAACTGAACCGAACTAGGCCCAAGCAAATAAAACAAAACAAAAATATAAGATAGAGTTTCTTTTGATAAAGACTGCGATTGCATCAACCAATAGTATTACCCTCAAAACCAAAGCATCTTATGGCGTTGGTGCATTGGGTAAAGACTTAGTCTGTTCGATTATTTACATCTACTTGATGTTTTATTACACGGATGTTGTTGGCTTATCGGCAGTATTTGTTGGAACACTTTTTCTTGTAACCCGAGCTATTGATGCCATTACCGATCCCATTATGGGCATGATTGTCGATAATACTCGTTCGAAATACGGCAAATTCAGGCCTTGGATAGTCATTGGCACACTATTAAATGCTGGATGTTTAGTCGCGATATTTTTTACACATAACATTAGTGAAAGCTATGTTTATGTCTATGCCAGTCTTACCTATATTCTCTGGGGCATCACTTATACCATCATGGATATTCCCTATTGGTCAATGATCCCGTCGCTATCGAGTGAGCGCCCAGAACGTGAAAAACTCGTTGTTTGGCCGAGAATCTTCGCTAGTTTTGCCTGGCTTGTGATGGGGGCTTATGGCCTGTTAATCATTGATAAACTGGGTGAGGGGGACAAAGGCGCTGGCTTTTTTTTCTTTAGTGTTCTTATTGTTGGCTTCTTCATCTTTAGCTCTGTATTAACAGCGGTCAATGTTAAGGAAAAAGTAGCGTTTAAATCGCTTGGCGAAAAATTTAAAATTAAGGAAGCATTCAACGTTATTGCCGTTAATGATCAACTGAAAGTGCTTATAGGCGCGGTATTGTCGTTCAATGTCGCGAATCAGCTCATTGGTGGCTTTGCGATTTACTACTTTACTTACGCTATTGGTAAAGAATCGCTATTCCCTGTGTTTATGCTTGCATCAGGCCTTGCTGAAATGGCAGGCGTATTCTTATTCCCTTATATTTCAGCATTACTTCCTCGACGCTTCACCTGGATCATTGCTTGCGCTTTTCCCATTACGTGCTGTTTATTGCTCTGGTTCGCAGCCATGACAATGCCTGAAAGCGCAGTACTTGTTGGTGTCGCTGGCGCCTTGTTTAAGTTTGGGGTTGGCTTAGTGAATGGCTTGTCTACTGTGATGTTGGCTGACGTTGCTGATTACGGAGAGCACCGCCTTGGCAAGCGAAGTGAGAGTATTATTTTTTCAGTACAGACAATGCTAGTAAAGTTTGCAGGCGCGTTCGCTGGCTTCTTCGTCGGCGTTGGATTAAGCATTGTTGGTTATGTGGCTAACACAGAGCAATCAGCATCGACTGTGCTGGGGCTTAAATCATTGATGATTGTACTACCAATAATATTGATGATGTTGAGTGCTTATATTTACCAAAGATGGTACCAACTTCATGATGGATTTCGTCAACCGTAATCTGCATGCACCAGTACCTGTTCAGAACAGTTTGGTATGATTTATCTTGCAGAAACCTTAGGGTTGGATATGTCTTCGTTTTCAACCGAGATGGCGATAAACCAATCAGATGTGTACATTGCTATGTCGAGGATAAGGCCATTAGAAGAAGTCGAAAGATGGCAGCAGGCTTATGAATATCCCAAAGAATCTGGCCAGGTCGATACTATTAGCAAAAAGTGGCAAGTCATATTGGTTAGTGAATCTAATGCAAGTATCACGACAGAAAATGGTTACCTTGTTTTGTAAACAGTATAGACTATCGATCTAGTTGTATTTCTTTAACAATCATTAGGTTTAACATGAAAAAAATAATTTTACCGTTCGCTATGCTTTGTTTAGTAGCTGGCTGTGCACCAGAAGTTGGTAGTAAAAAGTGGTGTGAAACATTAGAAGAGAAGCCAAAAGGTGACTGGACTGCTAATGAGTTAAAAGATTACACAAAACACTGTTTATTCAGAGGCGACGAAGAATAGAGATAGCATTAAGCAGCTTAGTGAATGAACGATGAGTAATTATTGGCTATTTAAAACTGAGCCGGACGAATTCAGCATCGATGACTTGAAAAAGATTGGGGATACCGGTGAAATTTGGGATGGTATTCGCAATTATCAGGCGCGAAATTTTTTGCGAGATCAAGTCGCCGTTGGTGATCTTGTCTTTATTTATCACTCCAGCTGCAAAAATGTTGGCGTTGCGGGTATCGCTGAGGTCATCGAAACAAATGTGGTAGATCCAACGCAGTTTCATGGTGAGAGTAAGTACTTTGATGGTAAGTCAACGCTTGAATCACCCCGATGGATAACCGTTAAGGTAAAGTATGTTGAGCATGTTGTGCCGCTAGTATCCTTGTCAGCTATCAAAGCTAATCCACTTTTGTCGGATATGTCTTTAGTTAAACGGTCTAGGCTATCTATTCACCCGGTAGAGCCGGAGCATTGGCAAGTTATCCGAACTATGTAGTTTCTGAAAAACTAGCCTTAGTTTAGCTAAACTCGAATAACGAGCACCTGATTACAATAAAAAGCCCCAAAGATAATCGTCTTTGGGGCTTTTTTAAATTGGCAAATGAGAATTCGAGCTGTTAATACCCATCTATCTCCCTTTTAACACTAGTGGCATTAATTACTTAAGTAGTCCTGCAATAACAACCTTTGGCGTCGCTAATCAAAATATTGTCGCTAAACCCTTTAGATAAATTATTCAGTACTGTCTGTGCAAAGCCACTTACCTCTGAACAACCGATTCCTGCACCGTATGGTCCTAGATACACTAACTCGCCTTTTTCAATAATGGCGACAGCTGGTGTTGAGGGAATCATTGCTTTACTTGCTGTTTCAGAAGAAAGCTCTACTCGACTAACATTGAAATCAGCCTTGTTAGCCAATTTGTCGATAGATTTTACATGACGATCGCTAAATTTTTGGCAGTGACAATTTGCTTGTGTGAAATGTACTACAGACCTTCCTTGTATATTAATTGCAAGGCTAGCCTCTAGGTTGTCTTTAATAACCTTGTGTGACGATGTTGCCAGCCAACCAGATGGATCAAAGTCAACTAACTGTTTGTTTACAACGTAGGCAAACGCGGCATAGGTAAAGCTTAGCCAAACGGCTAGTATTACCCAGTGGCGCTTGCCTACCGTAAATGACCTACTTGAACTTGGCAACGCTTTCTTCTAACTCTTGTGCTGCGTGACTAATTGCCATTGCTTCTTGCGCTAACGATTCAATTTTTATGTTATCTTGCTGCACCGTAGCACTTAACGTTTCGGTACTTTGAGCGATTCCATCAGTCGTTGCTGCTTGTTCCTCGACGGCGGCTGCAACATTGATAGATACGGCACTTGCTTGTTCAACAAGCTGTGAGGCTTGCGATATTTGGTCACGCGCTTTGTTGGTTTTATCAATAACTTGCTGCACGACGTCAATGCTCGAATTCATGCTTTCTGTTGTCGATTTCGAGTAGCTCTGTAATAGTGATAAGGTTTCGCCTATCTTGTCGGTGCTCTCTTTTGTTCTATTGGCTAGGGCACGAACTTCATCGGCAACTACTGCAAAGCCTCGACCTTGTTCACCAGCACGCGCTGCCTCTATCGCAGCGTTTAACGCAAGCAAGTTAGTCTGATCTGCAATCCCAGTAATTTCTGATAACACCGTTGAGATAGCTTCAGTAGAATTAGCGAGCTCAGTGACTTGCGCACTTGTTTGCTTTAGGGCTCTAGTTAATGCCTCATTCTGTAAATTGATTTCGGTGATATCGTTGTTAGTTGACTTTGTAAAGTCGTTGGCATTTTGCATTTGGTCACTTAATTGTGATGTTTCTTCAGCAATTGAGGCAACTGTAACCGCCATTTCTTCTGCAGATGTTGCAATGACCTCTGTCTCAGATTGACGCTCAAGCGATGATGCTTCCAGCTCTCCTTTGGCAGTGACCAAGTTAGTTGCATTGCCATTCAGCTCTGTAACTTGATGTTTTACGCCGTCAATTACCGAATTAAGTACGCTAAGTAATTCATTGAATGAAATCAGTATGCTGTTGCCATTTGCGTCTGTGCGCATACTCAAGTCTATTGCTGAGTTATTGCAAGTCAGTTTTTCTGCAACTGCAGCAAGTTCGTCACCAGTTTTGGCTTTTTCTGCCATACTTTTAGCTAGGTAACCTGCAATGCAAGCCTCTACAACCACGTATGCGGCGTGTATTACTACCGTTGAGAAAGCTAAACGGTATTCGTCGAATACATAAATGGCCATACCATTCGATTGCATGAAGTAGAATGAAACGTGGTGAACTGCGATAACTAATGTCGCCGAAATGAAAATTCGCCAATCGCGAAATGCAATAAGGAATGCTAATAAAATGAATATTTCAAAATGCACCTCAATCAAGCCATTGGTTTGATGAATATGAAGTGCTGCAAAGATCATTACGGCGATAGCTGAAACGTGTTTCGTGATACTTGCTTCTGGTGCAGTATTATAAAAATACAGGGGAACTATTAGTGCGGTAATCCCAATTAGAAAGGCTGAACCAAAGGTGCCATGTAGAAATGCTAACATCAAGCTTTCGACGAACAGTGCAACAAATAAAAAGCTAAACAATTTATTGGTTTGTTTCATATTTTTACTACCTTAAATTCGTTTTTGTAATCTTTACAAAGGTTTCGCAAATTATAGACTAATTTCAACTGGTGAGCCTGTGAAACTTCAATTAATTTTATGATTAAAAAAAGAAATTTTGTCGATGATTTTATCCTTTCATTATTTTCTTACTGCAACATAATCAAAAGGGAAGACGTTACATAACAAGAAAATATAATCACACCGGACGTACATTTTTGTGGATAAAGAACTCAGATCCGCGCTAGATGATTTTAGCCAACTTAATGTTCTCATCATTGAAGACAACACCTTAGTGCATAATGTACTGAAAACCTCCTTACAAGAACTTGGTATTCAAGAAATTCGCTGTGTGCAAAATGCCTACTATGGCTTGAGGCAATGCGAACATCAGCATTTTCATGTGGTGACCTGTTCATTCAATGTGCAAAGCGATAAAGATGGTTTCCATTTATTGGAAGAACTTAAGTTTAAAGGCTTTGTAAATAAAAGCACTGTGTTGATTAAAGCCTTCTGTTGAAATCGAGGACAACCTCGACAAAATGAAAGTCTTCCACGAGCTGGGGATGCGAGAAGAATAGTTGATAATACTCAAGGCTATTCAACAACAAATTTCTGGAGAAAGCCTAACGAGCCAAGTGGTTGCTAAATACGTCGAGCAAGAGATGGAAGAGCGGCTGGAAATCCATTACACACCTAAACACCTTCATACCATGGCCGTTGAACATTTCACGAAAATGCGTTTAAAACCGGCGTTGGATGCTATTGAAAAAGCAATAAAACTGGCGCCGACTAATGTTAAATTTCGAATCAGTTTGTTGAAAATTCTATTGGCGATGGATAAAGCGGAGCAGTTAGAAGAAATTCATTTGCCGTTGGCAAAAATTGCAATAACCATGTTAGATACGATGTACTTTTTTTGGTAAAAATGCGGAAACCGTCAACCAACTAAACGAGCAATGGTATCAAGTGAGCCAATAACTGAGCTAGCTCTGTGAGATAGACTATTGAGAATAATGCCAATCTCGTTACACTAGAGCTGAAATAACAAGATTTATTGTAAACATTCCCCAAAATAAAAGAATCATTAGTAGATTTTCATTTCTGTAAATCAGTGTTTTTCGTTGGGTGACAATAACGTTTAAGAGACTTATTCGAATGACATATAACAACATTAAGAGCATTTGTTTTGTTTGTATGGGCAACATCTGCCGTTCTCCTACAGCAGAAGCTGTTTTCAAACATAAAGCTGAGCAAGCGAACCTAAGATTAACGATTGATTCTGCGGGGACCTTGGGGGCTCATAGCCGTGAAAAGCCAGACCCGCGTTCACAGAAAGCAGGGATAGCGAGAGGTTACTCTTTTGATGGAATTCGTGCCCGCAAAGTAACTGAAAAGGACTTTGAAAACTTTGATTTAATTCTAGCCATGGATAATGACAATGTTGCTGCTTTGATGAAGGTCGCACCGGAAGAGCACAAAGCGAAAGTTAAATTGTTCTTAGAGTTTGCAAATCAACATGATGACACTGAAGTACCAGATCCATATTACGGTGGTGCAGGGGGCTTTAACTACGTGTTAGATTTGATTGAAGATGCTAGCAACGGCTTAATCGATAAGCTAGTCGCCGCGTAGAGATAGACTTGTACCTTTAATGATAGCGCGTACATGGTGCGATTGATGTCGTCTTTGTCTTACTTTAAGTAAACGCCTCACAGACGTGAGCAAAAGCGAGATAATAAAAAAGCAAATAAGATACCTCTTATTTGCTTTTTTTAAAGCCATCAGATTTTCAACCCGATACTCAAGCGTGTATTATGAACGTTCTCGACGTGCTCTAACCGCTTGAGCAAGTCGGTCTAGCATTTGTTCACTGGTTTCAAAATTTACACAAGCATCGGTAATACTTTGACCGTAGACTTCTGCTTTCCCATCAACAACGTTTTGGTTGCCTGCAACTAAGAAACTCTCAATCATAACACCAAAAATAGACTTGGAGCCTGATGCGATTTGTTCAGCTATGTTGTCTGCAACTAAAGGTTGCTTATTGTGATCTTTGCTACTGTTACCGTGAGAGCAGTCAATCATCAATGGCTTATTAATGCCAGCGTCATATAAGGCATCCTGAGCTGCCGTGACGTGATTGCTTTCATAGTTAGGTGCTTTACCACCACGTAAGATAACGTGAGCAAATGGATTACCATGCGTTTGGTAAATACACATTTGGCCATTTTTATCAGGTGAATAAAGGACATGAGGAACACTTGATGCTTTGATCGCATCTACAGCGATTTTTACGTTACCGTCCGTACCATTCTTAAAGCCCACTGGGCAAGATAGGGCAGATGCAAGTTCACGGTGGACTTGACTCTCTGTCGTTCTAGCGCCAATAGCGCCCCAAGTGATGAGATCAGAAATATACTGACCCGTCACCATATCGAGGAATTCAGTACCAGCAGGTAAACCAAGTTCGTTAATATCAACCAGCAATTGGCGAGCTAAGTTTAAACCTTTCGCCACTTTGAACGATTTATCTAAATCGGGGTCGCTAATTAAGCCTTTCCAACCAACTGTTGTTCTCGGTTTTTCGAAATAGACACGCATTACAAGAAGCAAGTCATCTTTGTACTTATCTGCGAAGACTTTAAGCTTAGTTGCATAATCTAGTGCGGCTGTTGTGTCATGAATGGAACATGGTCCAATAACAACCACTAAACGATCGTCTTGCTGGTTAATCACAGCTTCAACTTGTACTCGACTATCAAGAATAAATTGGGCTGTTTTGTCGGAAAGGGGAATTTGCTCTGCTAATTCGGCAGGCGACGCTAAATTTTCAATTAGCGTAGTTCTTACTTCATCTGTTTTTAAAGTCATTGATCGTAAAGGTTTGCGCTGAGTTCCTAAAGGGTCTGTTAACCTTTGTTTATATTTTCTGCAATAGGCTATTTTTATTGTTAGCAACGCAGCATGAACGAGATTTGGTCATTCCAAATAAGTGAATGCTAATGCCGCTAGCGTTAAAAATAGCCATTGCCCAAAGGGCTGAGGCCTCAATCACTTTACTCTGCGTTGAAAATCGTTGATTTAGATGCCTAAATGACACAATTTTCGCCTTGATTAAAGTAATTCAATCTCTCAGCAGAATTATTAAACAAAGGTCAACAGACCCTGATAAAAACCAGCGTTAAAATAATGTCGCTAACATAGCTGAAATGACTGAAAAAGTGAAACAGTTTTAGTACTTACATATGCTTGTTAGTTCTGTCCATTTGCTGTTTTGATGTATCTAGTACTTGTGTCTTTGCAAGCCTTTCTCTGCCAAAATCTTTGCTGTAATTTCTTCAACAGAGAATTTCGTCGTATTCACGTATGGAAGTTTTTCTTTTTTATAGAGTTTTTCTACTTCCCTTAACTCCATCCTACATTGGCGTGCAGATGAATACTTGCTATTTGCCATACGGTTGTCGCGTATATCCATTAGGCGATCGGCGTCAATCGTTAAGCCAAAGATCTTCTTTTTGTGAGGCTTTAAAAATTCCGGCAGTTTTAAATCTTCCATATCATCTTCAGTAAACGGATAGTTTGCGGCTTTAACGCCATATTGGAGTGCCAAATATAGCGACGTAGGTGTCTTGCCTGAACGTGAGACACCAACAAGAATAATATCTGCATCTGCGTAGTTGTTAACGTTTGAGCCGTCATCATTTGCTAACGCGTAATTGACTGCATCAATTCGATAGTCATAGCTATTCTCTTGAATACTGTGGGTACGATGAGCTTTAGGCGTAGCGGCTATATTCAATTCTTTTTCTAGAGGCGAAACGAAGTGCTCAAGAAAATTGTAGATCACGCCATCGCAACTATCGATAATTTTGCGTATTTCAGGATTAACAAAAGTATGAAAAACCAGCGCCTTTTGTCCCGTGCGCTTACTGGCAGCGTTGATTTTAGCTTTCGCTTCTTCTGCTTTTTCTAACGTTTCCACGAAAGAAATTGTGTGATGCTCAAAGGTCATCGGAAACAATGAAAGTAAGGCGTGGCCAAAGACTTCAGAGGTAATGGCAGTGCCGTCAGAAATGTAAAATGCAGGGCGCATTGTGTAATCCTTTGTGAAAGTTTTCAAAAATAGGTTTGGGAAATTACAGTCAACAGTGTAGAATGGCGCCGCGTTGAATATCAAACTAAATTTGATACTTGCAGCAATGTCTAAAGGTCTATAGTCAAGTGACTTTTTGAGCTGTTCGCTTTTGTACTACACTGTAAGAAGACTGTTACAAACGCTGTAACAATAACAGGTACAAGAGTCGATGAAAGTGACTTCACTATATACTTTACAGACTGATCTTGGAGATATTGTCGTGCAAGCAAACGTACTTTGGTATGAAACCCTAGGAATGAATGATGTTGATCGCGTTGGTGGCAAAAATGCATCATTAGGAGAAATGATTTCTAATCTCGCTAATGTTGGCGTGCAAGTGCCCGGAGGCTTTGCAACAACCGCATATGCGTTTAATGAGTTCCTAGAACAAAGTGGTCTAAACGACAGAATTTATCAATTACTCGATAACTTAGATGTTAGCGATGTAAATGCCCTAGCTGAATGCGGTGCGAAAATCCGTCAGTGGATTATCGATACGCCATTCCTTCCTCAAATGCAGCGAGATATTGAAGCGGCCTACGCTAAACTTGCTGGTGAATTCTCTGAAGATGCTTCATTCGCAGTGCGCTCTTCTGCTACAGCTGAAGATATGCCGGATGCATCATTTGCTGGTCAACAGGAAACCTTCCTAAACGTACGTGGTTTTGACGCTGTATTAGTGGCCATCAAGCATGTATTTGCATCGTTATTCAATGACCGTGCTATTTCTTACCGAGTACACCAAGGCTACGACCACCGTGGCGTGGCGCTATCTGCTGGTATTCAGCGAATGGTACGTTCAGACATTGCTTCAAGTGGTGTTATGTTCTCAATCGACACAGAATCTGGCTTCGAAGATGTGGTGTTTATCACATCAAGCTACGGCTTAGGTGAAATGGTTGTTCAAGGCGCGGTGAATCCTGATGAGTTCTATGTACATAAACCAACATTAGCCAAAGGTAATCCTGCCGTTGTACGTCGTACATTAGGTAGCAAAGCTATCAAGATGGTTTATGCAGATACGCAAGAACATGGCAAACAAGTTGAAATCGTTGATATTGAAGAAGCGACATCAAATACCTTCTCGTTGTTAGATGCTGAAGTTATGGAGCTTGCTAAACAAGCGGTGATCATCGAGCAGCATTACGGTCGTCCTATGGACATTGAGTGGGCAAAAGATGGCTTAGACGGCAAGTTATATATTGTTCAAGCACGTCCTGAAACGGTGCGTAGTCGTGAAAATGCTAATGTAATGGAACAGTTCCAATTACAAGATTCTGCCAATGTAGTTGTTGAAGGTCGAGCGATTGGTCACAAGATTGGTAGTGGTACAGCTAAGGTCTTATCTTCACTGGAAGAGATGGATAAAATTCAGCCGGGCGATGTTTTAGTGACAGATATGACAGACCCTGACTGGGAGCCGATCATGAAGCGTGCTTCTGCAATCGTCACCAACCGTGGCGGCCGTACTTGTCACGCGGCGATTATTGCTCGTGAGATGGGCATTCCTGCTGTTGTAGGTTGTGGTAATGCAACTAGCCTTATCAGTACAGGCGATGACATCACAGTGTCATGTGCAGAAGGTGATACGGGCTTTATTTACCATGGCAAACTAGATTACACAGTAACAACATCTGAAATCGACCAAATGCCACCGTTACCACTGAAAATTATGATGAACGTTGGTAACCCTGACAGAGCATTCGCTTTTGCTCGGTTGCCACACGCTGGTATTGGCTTAGCGCGTTTGGAATTCATCATCAATAAGATGATTGGTGTGCATCCTAAAGCTTTGCTTAATTACGCTAACGAAGAAGCAGAACTAAAAGCTGAGATCGATGACATTATCGCTGGTTATGAGAGTCCTGTTGAATTTTACATTGCGAAGTTAACAGAGGGTATTTCGACACTTGCGGCAGCATATGCACCGGAGCGTGTGATAGTGCGTATGTCTGACTTTAAGTCGAATGAATATGCGAACCTTGTAGGTGGCGACAAATACGAGCCGGAAGAAGAAAACCCGATGATCGGCTATCGCGGCGCTTCGCGTTATATCTCAGAAGACTTCCGCGATTGTTTCGCTCTTGAGTGTGAAGCGATTAAACGTGTACGCAATGAAATGGGCTTAACGAATGTAGAAATTATGATCCCATTTGTGCGTACCCTTGAAGAAGCAGCCGCTGTTATCGAGATTCTTGATGCACATGGTTTAAAACGAGGTCAAGATGGCTTGAAAATCATCATGATGTGTGAGCTTCCGTCAAACGCACTATTAGCAGATCAATTCTTAGACTACTTCGATGGCTTCTCTATCGGTTCAAACGACTTAACACAGTTAACGCTTGGCTTAGATAGAGATTCTGGTTTGATAGCGCATCTATTTGATGAGCGAAACCCTGCAATAAAAGCGTTACTAGAGATGGCAATCAAGGCTTGTAAAGCTCGTGGTAAATACGTGGGGATTTGTGGTCAAGGCCCTAGTGATCATGCGGACTTTGCAGCTTGGTTGGTAGAGCAGGGTATCGACAGTGTGTCTTTGAACCCAGACACTGTGTTACCAACATGGCTATACCTAGCTGAGCAACACAGCCCTTAGCAATAGGTACCTAATGATAGACAATGCTAACTAAGCTTTTCGCATGTTAGCGTTGGCACTACGTTACAACTTCGAAAAAAGCCTAAGAATAAATTGTTCTTAGGCTTTTTGTATTTACTCGCTCAACTCTCGTCAGGGGCATGTTATACTGTGCTTCTCTGATGTTAGAAATAATTGCAATACCAACATGTTACCTCGGTTAGACCCTGTAGAATTAGTAAAACCTATCTATCAAGTATTTATCAGTGCACTTTCTCAAACTGCTTATCGTGGCGAGATTAATAGTCAATATAGCGCCCGCCTAGCGGTTGCAACAGATAATAGCATATATCAACAATTACCGCAGTTGGTATTGCATCCACGCAGTAAGCAAGATATTCAATTAATTACTGAGCTCGCCAATCAGCAGCGCTTCGATGAAATTAAATTTAGTGCGCGTGGCGGCGGTACAGGTACTAATGGTCAGAGCTTAACACCCGGTGTCGTGATTGATTTATCCAAGTTTATGAATCGAATTTTGGAGATTAACGTTGAAGAAAACTGGGTTCGCGTTGAAGCAGGTGTGGTAAAAGATCAATTAAACGATTATTTAAGACCATATGGCTATTTTTTTTCGCCAGACCTTTCAACATCTAACCGTGCAACGATTGGTGGCATGATTAACACCGACGCATCGGGTCAGGGCTCTTTGGTGTACGGTAAAACATCAGATCATGTTTTAGGTTTAAGTTCTGTTTTAGCCGACGGCTCGTTAATTGATACCGCTCCAATGGCAATCGCAGATGCCGAATCACTTGCAAACGAAGAGACAAGTCTAGGCCGCATTGTTGAGCAAGTTTTGAATAGTTGTCGTGACAACCGGGCGTTGATTTTAGAGAAATTCCCAAGGTTAAATCGCTTCTTAACGGGCTACGACTTAGAGCATGTGTTTGACGATGAACTTACACAATTTGATTTGAGTCGAGTTATTACTGGCTCTGAAGGCTCGCTAGCAGTTGTTTGTGAGGCGAAGTTAAACCTTACGCCTATTTCTAAAGCGAAAGCGTTAGTAAATATTAAGTACGATAGCTTTGATTCTGCGCTTCGACATTCGCCTGACTTGGTTAGAGCTCAAGCAACGTCTGTTGAAACACTTGATAGCAAAGTTCTTGATCTCGCTAAGAAAGATATTATCTGGCATACCGTAAGCGATCTGATCACTGACGTTCCTAACGTCGTGACGGATGGCCTGAATATGGTTGAGTATAATGATGAGTCAATCGACGCGTTGGAAATGCGCATTGCAACGTTGGAAGAAATCCTTGCGGCAGATATGGCGGCCGACAAAGGGATTGTTGGCTATCAAATCACTTATGATTTAGGCAGCATTGGTCGACTTTATGCCATGCGCAAAAAAGCAGTAGGTTTATTGGGAAATACCGAAGGTAATCAAAAGCCTTTGGCTTTTGCTGAAGACACTGCTGTACCACCAGAAAACTTAGCGGATTTCATCGCTGAATTTCGTGCTTTACTCGACAGTCACCAACTCCAATATGGCATGTTTGGCCACGTTGATGCGGGTGTGTTACACGTGCGTCCAGCGCTTGATATGTGTGATCCTGAACAAGAAAAATTGCTACGAGAAATATCTGACCAAGTAGTAGCACTAACTGCCAAGTACAATGGTTTGATGTGGGGCGAACACGGTAAGGGCTATCGTAGTGAATATGGCCCAGAATTTTTTGGTGATGAATTGTTTACTGAACTGCGTAAGGTTAAAACAGCTTTTGACGCCAAAAATAAAATGAATCCTGGCAAAATTTGTACACCGATAGATTCGTCAGAAGTCTTGGTGTCAGTGGATGGCGTGAAACGTGGCTATTTCGACCGACAAATCTCGATTCCTGTAAAAACCTCATTTGAATCAGCGCTTGGATGTAATGGTAACGGCTTGTGTTTTAATTATGACGCAGCAAGCCCGATGTGCCCATCTTCAAAGGTTACTCGAGATCGCAGACATTCGCCTAAAGGCCGTGCAGGGCTGATGCGCGAATGGTTGAGGTTAGTAGAGAAAAATGGTGTTGATGTCCTAGCGTTAGAAAAAGACATTAATGGTTGGTCGGTTAAACAATTGCTAGATAAAGTGCGCAATAAGTTTAGTGTTAATGACAAGCAAGATTTCTCGCATGAGGTAATGGACGCTATGCAGGGCTGTTTAGCCTGTAAAGCGTGTGCTAGTCAGTGCCCAATTAAAGTTGACGTGCCAGATTTTAGAGCGCGCTTTATTAACTTGTATCACAGCCGTTACTTCCGCCCGTTAAAAGACCACTTAGTTGCCAATGTTGAATCTATGGCGCCATTAATGGCTAAAATGCCAAAACTAACAAATAGCGTGTTATCGACTAGTTTGTATAAAAAGTTCTCTGCAACTCGCATCGGTTATGTTGATACGCCGCTATTAAGTTACCCAACGCTTAAAACACGATTGGCGAGTGGTGACTTTACGCAGTTCAATTTGGATGCGTTAAAGCAATTGCCTGAGCAAGAGCGAAATAAAACGATGTTAGTCGTTCAAGATCCGTTTACGTCATTTTATGATGCTAAGTCAGTTGAAGCTTTAGTGTTGCTAGCGAAGAAGATTGGCTTCAATCCTATCTTGTTACCGTTTAAGCCTAATGGGAAGCCACAGCACGTTAAAGGCTTCTTATCGAGATTTGCCAAAACGGCGGCGTCTACATCAGCATTTCTTAATGAATTACACCAACTCAACATTCCTATGGTGGGCATGGATGCATCACTAGCGCTTTGCTATCGTGATGAGTACCGTCAAATACTTGGTGATACTCGTGGTGACTTTGAAGTACTGCTTGCTCACGAGTGGCTGCTTTCTATCCTTGGGGATGTTGATGTAAAAGCCGAAAACAAAACCGTTGATTTTAAACTATTCGCACATTGTACTGAGAAAACAGCGTTGCCGAAATCGGAAGCTCAATGGCAACAAATTTTCGAAGCATTGGGTTTATCGTTAGATAAGGTTGCAGTGGGTTGTTGTGGTATGGCTGGCACTTATGGTCATGAAGCGACAAACTTTGACAACTCGAAGAACTTATTTGAAATGAGCTGGCAAGGAAAGCTCAACACACTTTCTGAAGAGCAAGTGCTGGCGACAGGCTTCTCTTGTCGAAGTCAGACTAAACGCTTTGCTAAAATGAATGCTAGGCACCCAGTTGAAGCATTGGCAGAACTGCTTTAATTACGTAACTTCACGAATAAAAAAGGCTACACTTAGGTAGCCTTTTTCATTACTTCAAAATGTAATGGCTTAAGCTACTTAACTTTTTCGCTCTCTAATAACTTAAATACCTTCTTACCAATTTCCGTATTATCTTGATGGCCGCTAAATAGAGCAGCGTGCTCACCAAAGGCGATTACGGGTACATCGATTGCGGTGTGACCGCCAGATGTCCAGCCAGTATTGGTATGGTTATCAAAAACTTTCTTCACTGCATTTACCAGCGCACGTTTATCTGAACTTAACGCCTCTTTCGCTACTTTTAATGCGTTAAGTTCTTCTTCGGCAATGGCCATTTTAAACAGATTTTCGGCCAAACCAGCGTTGATAGATTGCTCGGCTAAAGTCACCGCAATAGACATCGGCGATTGCGTTTGTTTTGTTAGCACTTCTGGTGCCCACTTGTATTCGCCTTTTGCTGCTAAGGTCAAACCGCCAGTACTGTGGTCAGCCGTTAAAATAACCGTCGTATTCGGGTTTTGTGCAACGTAGCTTTCCAAGTACTCCATGGTCTTAGCCAAGTCTTCCATTTCGCCCATCGCCGCGCTGATATCATTTGCATGGCCAGCCCAGTCGACTTGGCTTGCTTCAATCAACAAAAAATAACCCTTGTCGTTCTCAAGTAGATTTGTCGCTGTTTTTGTCATGGTTGATAAACGATATTTGTTGGTATCGTCTAGTGCGTGCGGTAAGCCAATGTTATCGAATAGGCCTAATGCTTTTTTATCAGCTTTTAGGGTATCTAGCTGTTCATAGTTATCTATGTATTGCACACCTTGCTTTTCTAATTCTTTAACAAGGTTGCGGTCATCGCGAATAAAATATTCCCAACCACCTCCGAAAAGTACATCGAACTTCACTTGGTAGTTAATACGTTCATCGATATAGCTATCAGCAATTTCATTGTAATTTTTGCGGCTTTCATTATGTGCAATATAAGAGGCTGGTGTTGCGTGATTCACTTGTGACGTTACAACTGCGCCCGTTTTCATACCATATTGCTTGGCGCGTTCTAGCACGGTTTCCACAGGTTTTTTGTTAACGTCGACTGCAATCGCGCCATTGTACGATTTAATACCAGCCGATAATGCAGTAGCGCCTGCTGCCGAGTCTGTTACATAGCCAGATACTGGTGCTGGGTATGTTGAAGCTGAACCTACGTAGTATTTATCAAAGATAGTTGTTTCTACTTCTGGAGTAGATTTATCGTCGTTGTAATAACGGTATGCAGTGGTAAATGCTGGTCCCATGCCGTCAGCGATAACCATAATAATATTGTGTGGTTTCTCAGCCGCTTGTGCATTGAATGCCAATGAAATACAAGCAGCAGTTAAAAGTTTACGCATGATGTTTCCTGGTTGTGCTTTCTAATTTGATATCATTTAAGGCTAATTCTGTGATTATTCGAGCGTTAACTCAACCCAAACTAATCGGTGATCTGAAGACGCTGCTCGACTCTCGATCAAGCGGTATAAACTGTCTTCTTTCGTTGGCCAAAATACGCCACTGTCTTTTACTGTCCAGCCATGCTTAGACGGCAACACATAATCTGCTCGCATGCCCCAGTAAGCAGTGTGGTATTTGCTGTTGGTGTTATCTATTTTATGAACATCACCACCTTTGCTTATTGGCATTGGATCAAATACATCAAGGTGGTTTAGTAATGCACCAATGCCTGAATAAATGGCGTCACCATCCATATTTGAAGCATTTAAATCACCCATGAGAACGAAACTATTGTTGTTGCTCTTACCGCCTCGAGTACCTTTGTCGTCATAGATGTAGTCACCATTTTTAGGTGTTAGATAATCAACCCAAAAGCGAATTTCATCGTGGTTACGTTTGCCATTACGGTCTTCCTCACCGTCGAATACGGGAGGAGTAGGGTGACTGGCAAGTACATTGATTGTTTTGTTTTCTACTTTGACGGGAATATCCCAGTGTGACTTTGAGGAAAGTCTCAATTGTTTCCAAATGTCTTCTGGGTAGTAGCTGCTACCATCAGTAGGGTTTATAGGCTTTAGTGCGCCTGGCATATCTTGCCACTTAAACGTTTGGAAAGTACGTACTTTTTCTTGATCAATTGGGTACTTTGACAATAAAACCATGGCAAAATGGCCAGTAAAATGACCAAAGCCAAATGTGTCTTGTGGCTGTGTGATCTTTCCGTCGCCATTGATATCGAATGGTGTTTTTAATCCAGTGTTCACTGGGCCTTGAAAAACATATGGATAGTCAATCGCTTGTTGACCATTCTGGCTAACGTTCAAATAGTGTTTAATAAACGTTTGTAGGTCGTTGCCTGTGTCATCGAGACGATCAAACTCATTCAATAGCAATATATCTGGATTAATACGTTGAATGATTTCTGCGACATTTTTTATTTGCTGATTATCGCTTTTTAATTGCTTGCTTAGTTCATTGCCAACAGGCTTTTGGCCGCGCTCTATGTAGTTGAGCGCTTCCATGCTAACGTTGAAGGTAGCGATTTTAATTGAGCTTGGCATATCAATATTCGGCATACCGTTATTTGCCGACGCAACCGAAGTAGACAACGCTACTGTTGCCAGTAGCGCTTTTGTTGAAATTGTTTTCATTACTTAAGACCACAGCCTCTTAATATGATGTCGGTAAGAAACGCAGTAACTTGCTCTTGGTCTTCTTCTTCGTATTCAGCGCGGTTCATTACTGTTAACACTTGGATTTCAAAATCAGCGTAGTGTTGAGTCGTTGACCAAATAAGGAAGATTAACTTGTACGGGTCAACATCTACCATCTCGCCGTTATCAATCCAGTGTTGGAATAGGGCGGCTTTTTCTCTTACCCATTTTCTTAGATAAGTGCGTGCGAATTCTTTTAGGTGCTGTGCGCCTTGGATAATTTCCATCGCGTAGATTTTCGAAGAGCTAGGGTGTTGAAATGACATGCGTACTTTTGATGCGATAAATTTCTCTATCGCTATTTTTGGTCCCTGATCAGGGTCAATATCGCCTATGCCTTTATCCCATGTATCTAACGTATGCTCTAATACTGCGTGGTAAATGTTTTCTTTATTCTTAAAGTAGTAAAGGATATTGGCTTTCGGAAGTCCTGCACGGTCCGCGATAGATTGAACGGTCGCCCCTTTATAACCTTGCAAAATAAACTCTTCTTGCGCTGCTTCAATAATTTTAGCCTCGCTCTGCGCGCGAATCTTTCCTTGTTTTGATTCTTTTTTTACTTCATTCATGCTGTTGAAAACCAATATTTGACTGTTATTTATATACTGCTTGAGTGTAACCACTTAAGTTTACACTGGATTTTATTAAGAAAATAGGGTCTAACCAGCTAGTCAGAAAAATGTGTTACAGACCGAATCCCCATAAAACGTCACTTTTAAAGCATTTTTTCACCCTACATTATTTAATTTAACCTGAATTAAACAACAACATAGTTGAAATATTTTAACCTTATAGTCAAGTTGCTATTTATTGAAAAGTAACTAATTGTGTAGTGCTAACTCCTTGTATACCTTGAATATTGTAGCTTTTACATAAAGCTTTCGTTTGAACGCTACATTAATAGTTTTGCCAATTAGTTCAATTGTCTGTCTCATTTTCTAAAAAAAATGTTGACCATGTAGACAAAGTGTAATGATTTTGTCACTAAATTCTGATTTAATATCAAAGGTCACAAAAATGTAACAAGTGTTCCGTGATTTTTATAAAGATCGGACTCAAATATAAATAAAAAAAGGGTAAATATGATGAAAGCTCATCGCCTCTCTCAAATCGCCGGTGCGGTAGTTGTAGCGTTAGGTTTATCAACATCTGCTATGGCTAATGAAACTGCCTCTGGTATTACCGGACAAGTGTTAACTCCAGCAGGTGAAGCTGCTGCGAATACTAAAGTAATCGTTACGCACATCCCGACTGGCGCTACTAAAGTTGTTGAAACTAACGCAACTGGTAACTTCAGCTTACGCGGTCTTCGTGTTGGTGGCCCGTACAAGGTTGTATTCGATTCAGACGTATATAAAGATCAACAATTCGACGATGTTTATTTACAAGTAGGTAAGCCTCAACGCTTATCAGCTAACCTTGAACGTGAAGAAATGGAAGTTATTTCAGTAACTGCAAGTCGTGTTGTAGGTTACACTAACTCTGGTTCAGCAGGTGCTTGGGGTTCTGAAGACATTATCAATGCAGCCGGCGGTAACCGAGACCTTAAAGACGTTTTACGTTCTAACCCATTAGTAACTGTAAGTACTGATGCTGAAGGGTCAATGTCTATTGCAGGCTCAAACCCTAAATTCAACAGCTTTACTGTTGATGGTGTTCGTCAAAATGATGACTTTGGTCTTAACGATAACGGCTACCCAACTCAACGTTCACCTATTTCAATTGACGCTGTAGAGCAAGTTAGTGTTGAAACGATTCCGTTTTCGGTCAAAAACGGTGGTTTCTCTGGCGGTCAAATCAATGCTGTAACTAAATCAGGTACAAACGAGTTCAGTGGTTCATTCTCATACGAGCGTGAAGATGATGCTTGGGCAGGCGACCCTAAAAACCTAGACGGCGAAGAAGTCGAGCAAGAATTCGAATCTGACACTTGGTCAGCAACACTTGGTGGTCCAATCATCAAGGACAAATTATTCTTCTTTGCTTCTTACGAAAAATTCGAACAACCTACAATTGTAGATTTCGTTCCAGATGGCGTTTCGGGCAGTGCGAACACTACAAACGCGACATTAGACGATTATGAGCAAATTAAGCAAATCGGCTCTACAGTTTACGGCGTAGACATTGGTAACTGGGATACTAAGCCAGTTATGGATGATGAAAAATTATTATTAAAGCTAGATTGGAACATTAATGATGACCACCGTGCTTCATTTACGTACCAAGATACAGAAGGTAACTCTTACCGTAACCTTTCTTCTTCAAGCTCAGAGCTTCGTTTAGATACTCACTGGTACAACAAAAACGAAAAGTTAACGACTTTCTCTGGTCACCTTTACTCTAACTGGACTGCTGACTTCTCAACAGAAATCAAAGTAGCATATAAAGAAGTAGAAACATCACAAGCACCTAAAAACAAAGAAATTGGTGATGTAACAGTTACAACTGAAAATGGTCGTGTAGCATTTGGTGCTGACCAGTACCGTCACGGTAACGAGTTATCTAACGAAACTTTATCATTACGTTTCTTAGGTGAGTACTTATACAACGACCACGAAATTACGTTCGGTATGGAGTATGAGTCAATTGATGTAATGAACCTTTTCGCACCTAACTCTTTAGGTCGTTGGGAATTCGATAGCATCGAAGATTTCGCAAACCAAGAAGCTTCAGCCTTAACTTATGCAAACGCATACACTAACGACATTGACGATGCGCGTGCAACGTTCAAGTTCGAAACGACTACGTTATTCATTGAAGACACTTACTACGTGCACGATGACGTTCGTGTAACAGCTGGTGTTCGCTACGAGATGATTTCAAGTGGTGACGAGCCTACTAGCAATGCTAACTTTGAACAGCGTTATGGTTTCTCAAACTCAGTAAGCTTAGACGGTGAGTCAATTATCTTACCCCGCGTAAGCTTTGAGTGGGACGCAGCTGATGACTTAGTTGTTCGCGGTGGTGTTGGTCGTTTCAGCGGTGGTCGCCCTAATGTTTGGTTATCAAACGCATACAGCAACGACGGTGTTACTTACGTTTCTGCTAACAACGAAAGCGACTACTTAAGTGGCGCAGATATTACACAAGTACCACAAGGTGTTCTTGCTTCAATGGTTTCTGGTGATGGTAATGTGAACGTTACTGATCCAAACTTTGAGCTTCCTTCAGATTGGCGTGCAAGCGTAGGTTTCGACTACAACTTTGAAGTTGAAGGTTTTGGCGATTCTTGGTTATGGACAGCTGAATTCATCCATACTAAGAAAGAAAACGACCCATTCTGGGTAGACTTAACACGCGTTAGAGTAGGTGAAACTGTAGCTGGTCAGCCAATTTATCAACCAATCGATAACTTAACTGGCGAAGAAACTAATCGTTACGATCTAATGTTAACTAATGCTGATGACGATGGTCGTTCAAACATTCTTTCAACAAGCTTAAGTGCTGCGTTTGAAAACGGTTTAAGCTTCAATGCTTCATACACGCACATGGATGTTACAGAAGGCACACCAGGTACCTCTTCAACAGCAACATCTAACTACCGATTTCCTGTAACAACTGACCGTGGTACAGCAAACGTTGGTACGGCAGCATACGAAGTAGAGCATGCATTCAAGTTGAACTTAGATTACGCAGTTTCTTTCTTCGAAGATTACGAAACTCGTTTCAATTTATACTACGAGCGCCGTTCAGGTCGTCCAGTAAGTTGGGTACTTGGTTCTTTCCGCGATGATGACTTTGGTGATCAAAGCAGCTTCAGCAGTGCAAGTGCTTACCTGCCATACATCCCGACTGGTGCTGATGACCCTAACGTTGTTTATGGCAACGGTTTAGACTACGCAACATTAAAAGAGCGTATCGATGCATTAGGTTTATCTGGCTACGAAGGTGGTTTCCTAGAGAAAGGCGCTACACGCGCTCCTTGGGTTACTCGCCTTGACTTAAACATTACTCAACAAGTACCGGGTTTTGTTGAAGGTCACAAAGGTGAAGTATTCTTAAGCGTTCGTAACTTACTTAACTTAATCGACAGCAGCAAAGGTCAAGCATTACGTAGCGAGTTCGGTACGCAAAGCTTAGTAGACTTAGGCGGTGTTGATGACCAAGGTCGTTACATTTATGACGATGTATTCGGTGGTTACGACGGTAACACATACGACACATTCGATGCTAAGAACTCTGCGTGGAGTCTTAAAGTAGGTGTGCGTTACCGCTTCTAATCGAACGCAGTAATTGAATAACTTCATTAAAAAGCCAGTGTTTTACACTGGCTTTTTTATTTTTAGTTTCTAATAGCGGAATAAAACTAAGTTTCCCATGGAAATTGTTAATTAAATGGTTAGAGTCGCTGGCAATTCGTTGAACACTCATTTAATATTAAGTTAGTTGACCATGTGGTCAGAAAAATATTATAACTTAATAGGTAATTGTTTTATGTCAGATATTAATTGGCAGGAGCTTTCAAAAGCCGCTGAGGGGGCTTATCACAAAGCATATGCACCTTACAGTAAGTTTCAAGTAGGCGCAGCAGCACTGGCGCAGAATGGTAAAGTTGTATGCGGGTGTAATGTAGAGAACGCCTCGTACGGTTTAACTGTATGTGCGGAAAGAAATTGCATTGCACAAGCGGTGATTCAAGGCGACCAGGAAATCAAAGGACTCGTTGTATACACCGAAACGGAGAAGCTCACACCACCTTGTGGTGCGTGTCGACAAGTCATTGTTGAATTCATGGACAGTAAGGCAATTGTTAAGTCAGTAAACCACTTGGGTAAAGAAAAACAATGGACTGTCGCTGAGCTATTACCAAGCGCATTCACGCCAAAAGATTTAGAAGATTAGGAAAGCAATTATGTTATTACCGCAGGAGATAATTCGTGCAAAGCGCGATGGTAAAGAATTAACAGAGGAACAAATTCAGTTTTTCGTGGATGGCATTACTGATGGCAATTTTAATGATGCCCAAGTAGGTTCCATGGCAATGGCCATTTTCCAGAAGGGCATGGAAACAGACGAAATAGTCCATTTCACAAAAGCGATGATGCATTCGGGTACCGTACTTTCGTGGCCAGAGCTTGATAGACCAATCGTTGATAAGCATTCAACGGGTGGTGTAGGTGATAAAGTAAGCTTTATGCTAGCTGCCATTGTTAGTGCTTGTGGCGCATATGTCCCTATGATTGCGGGACGTGGTTTAGGCCATACTGGTGGTACAGTTGATAAGCTTGAAGCTATTGCTGGATTTAATACTCAGCCTACAATTCCAGAATTTAAAGGCTTGGTGAAAGAACTTGGTATGGCGATTATTGGCCAAACAAGTGACCTCGCGCCATCTGATAAGCGTTTGTACGGCATTCGTGATGTTACTGCGACTGTTGAGTCTATTCCACTTATTACAGCATCTATTTTATCTAAGAAGCTTGCCTCTGGTCTTGATGCTTTGACGATGGATGTGAAAGTGGGAAATGGCGCAATGATGCAAGACATGGCTGGTGCAACAGCGCTTGCGCAGAGTATTGCTAACGTAGCTAACGGCGCTGGTGTAAAGACGGAAGCTATCATTACCGATATGAACCAAGTGTTAGGTGATAGTGCTGGTAATGCAATCGAAATTCTTGAAACTGTAGATTACCTGACTGGCAAGTACCGCGAGCCAAGACTTCACGCTATTGTAGTACGCTTAGCACAGAGTATGTTGATTAATACGAAACTAGCGATTTCTGAAGCAGATGCGTTAGTTAAAATTAACAAAGTGCTCGATTCAGGTGACGCGGCAGATTTATTTAGCAAAATGATGGCTGCAATGGGTGGTCCAAGTGATTTGCTCGAGAATCCATGGCGTTCAATGCAGCAAGCGGATTGTATAAAAGATATTGTTGCTCCTTGCGATGGTTACTTAGCTGCTTCTGACACGCGAAAAATAGGTTTAGTCATTGTCGAAATGGGCGGTGGTCGCACGGCGAATGGTCAAGATATTGATCACACAGTTGGTATCGATAAAGTAATACCTGTAGGTACTAAGGTGAATAAAGGTGACGTTATTGCAAGAATGCACGCTAGAGATGAAGCGCAGGCTGAGCATGCAACCAAACAGTACCTTGCAGCTCTCACGTTCAGTGACCAGCAACCAGAAGCACTACCAGAAATATATAAAGTGGTGAGCTAATTCAATTAGACAACTAATTTGTGTCCGTTATGTAAAAAGGCCTAGTGTTAACAATAGGCCTTTTTAATAGATGCTTTAATTACTTCTACTTTATTGCCGCGAAGTACATATGACGAGCATTATTAGATAATAGTGATGTTTTCAAAGTCTGTAATTAATAATTGGTTTTGATCATACAGATCAGGCTTAGGGCTTACGGCGCTTCTGGGACAAGCTTTATTTACGCAGAAGGCTTTTAGTGTAATTAATCCGCTAACACGTACTTTCTTACCTTCAAGCTCTTTTACATCAGTTAAGTCGTAACGCGTTTTAAATTCATCAACAATTTTACGACTTAGGTGCACGTTAAGGCTATTAGAAGACCGATAGTCTGTTTCAGAGTTTAGGTACCATCTTCCTTCTTCACCTCTGCGTCCTTCGCCATTCCTTTGATAACAAACTCTGTTGTTGCCCAAACGTGTTTTTCTTGCACCGTCGTTGTCTCTACAATTTCTTGAATTGGCATTGCTTGGTAGTCAGGGGCAGAACAGCCTGTGAGTAGTGCGGCGAATAATGTGGTGGCTAGTATTTTTCTCATTTTTATATCCTTATTTACAAAAGAAAACTCCTACATTCATAGCTTTATAAGTAAATTAGCGTATTAGCAATCGAATTCAGACACATAATTAAAAAACGCGCAGATATAGCGCGCTTTTTTTATAAGGGATTTACTCTGAAACTAAATGGCTAACGTGCCAAATAATTTGTCACCGGCATCGCCTAATCCAGGCAAGATATAACCGTTCTCATTTAGTCGGTCGTCAACAGCTGCAATATATAAATCTACATCTGGGTGGGCATCTTGTAGGAGTTTGATACCTTCTGGCGCAGCGACAAGGAATAGGGCGATAATCTTTTGGCTACCGCTCTTTTTCAAAAGTTCGATAGTGGCTAATGCTGAACCACCAGTTGCTAGCATTGGATCTATTACGATAGTTGTTCGCTCATTGATATCTGCAACAATGTTTTCGTAGTAGCTCTCTGGTTGCAGCGTTTCTTCGTTGCGTTTTAAGCCAACGACACTAATTTTGGCGCAAGGCAAAATATTTAAAGCACCATCCAACATTCCCAAACCTGCTCGCAGAATTGGCACTAACGTTGGATTTTTATCAGCAAGAATTGGAGCTGAAATCGTGCCAGACCAACAGTTAATCGGAGTCGATTTAAGTGCTAAACCTGTTGTCGCTTCCACGGTTAGAATGGTTGCAATCTCATTCGCTAACTCACGGAAAGCTTTAACTGTTATGTCTTCTTCACGTAGCAAGCTAATTTTGTGCTGAATTAGCGGATGTTGACTCTCAAAAACTGCCATGATTATTCCTTCTGTTATTCGTCTTATTGGTTGCTCTTACTTAGCGCCATGGTTAATTGTAACGAGCGTTAGCACTATTGCCAGACTAGCTGCTTAAAATGTTTGCGACACATAGATTCGTATCTATCGTTGCCACCCACCTCAACTTGTGCACCTTCAGTAACCGCTTTGCCAGTTCCGTCCATTCGTACGACGAAGTTTGCTTTCTTGCCGCAATGGCAAATTGTTTTTAATTCAACTAGTTTGTCTGCCCAAGCGAGAAGGGCGGCGCTGCCGCTGAACGTGTTGCCGAGAAAGTCGGTGCGGATACCATAAGCTAGTACGGGAATACGGAGCTTGTCTACAATATCGGTTAATTGCCTAACTTGCTGTTCAGATAAAAACTGAGATTCATCTACCAGAACGCAATCGACAGCGTTTTGCTCGTTACTAATATTGACTGAAGAAAACAAGTCGGTGTTTTCGTCGAACATCGCTGCATCTGCGTTAATTCCCAATCTAGAGGCTATTTTACCTTGTTGGAATCTATCGTCTAATTTAGCCGTGTAAAGTACACAGCGCATGCCACGTTCTCGGTAGTTGTAGGCAGATTGTAATAAGTGAGTTGATTTACCTGCATTCATCGCAGAGTAGTAAAAATATAATTGTGCCATGGTGTTGTTATATTAATTTTATGGGCAGTTAGCAAAAGCTCGGTGCATATTATGCAACCGAGCTATGTGGTTTTATCTAACGATCTGTTTAACGCATTTATTAAACATATAGTTCAAGCAACGTCGATTAGTACTTGGTCTCAGTTTGCTCGACAGTCGTATCGCCTAACGTATGCAATAAGTTGTTTAGTAAGCCACTAGCGCCGAATCTAAAGCGCGATGCTGTTACCCAGTCAGTGCCAAGTTTATCGGCAGCGAGTGATATATACTTGCCAGCGTCCTCAGCAGTTTTTACGCCACCAGCAGCTTTAAAGCCAACACTCGTATTCTTAGCTGCTATTGCTGACAACATCACATCTGCTGCTTCCAAAGTAGCATTTACAGCCACTTTACCTGTCGACGTTTTAATAAAGTCAGCGCCAGCTTCAATACATATTTCACTTGCTTGCTTAATGAGGTCAGCGCTTTCTAGTTCACCACTTTCGATTATAACTTTCAATAGAACATTGGCTGTTTGGCAAGCTGATTTACATGCTTTAACCATGTCGTAACCAATTTCACTGTTGCCCTGAATTAGTGCTTGATATGGAAAAACTAAGTCAACTTCATCAGCGCCATAAGCGATTGCTGCATTAGTTTCTGCTAATGCAACGACTGAGTCATCACCACCAGCAGGGAAGTTAGTCACTGTAGCTACTTTAATGTCACTGGCATTGAGTTCAGCTAATGTTTTCTTTGCTAATGGAATAAAGCGAGGGAAGATACAAATAGCAGCGGTGTCGCCTTTTGCACTGTGTGCCTGCTGACATAAGGTAATAATATCCTGTGCCGATTCAGTATCGGTAAGACTTGTTAAATCCATTAGTGAGAGTGCTTGTTGAGCATATTGTTCAATGGTAGTCATACTGCATCCTTATAAGCTAATAAATACGCCAGCGATTGCTGCGCTCATCAGGTTAGCAAGAGTTGCTGCCATCATAGCGCGAAGACCTAGGCGAGCAATGTCTGGTCTGCGGCTTGGCGCCATCGAGCCAATACCGCCAAGTAAAATGGCAATAGACGATAAGTTAGCAAAACCACAAAGGGCAAAAGTAATGATCGCCTGTGTTGTTGTACTTAACGTTTCTTTAACTTCAACAAACTGCACGTATGCATAGAATTCATTGATAACAACTTTCTGGCCAATAAAGCTACCTGCCTGCAGCATTTCTTCCATAGGTACACCAACGATAAAAGCAAGCGGTGCGAAGAGGTAACCCAAGATTAATGCAATAGATAAATCTTCAAAACCGAAAAAGCTACCGATACCACCGACGATCATATTTAGCAGGGCAATTAACGCGATAAATGCTAGTAGCATCGCACCAACATTTGCAGCAAGCTTTAATCCTGAGGCAGCACCTGTTGCAGCTGCGTCAAAAACGTTAGCAGGTTTTTCCTCTACCTCAATTTCACTGTCTTCTTTTGAAGATTGAGTGATTTTTTCAGTTTCAGGCAAAATAATTTTTGCCATTAATAAGCCACCAGGCGCAGCCATAAAAGATGCAGCAATCAAGTATTTTAAATCTACCCCGATACCCGCAAAGCCAGCGAGCACAGAGCCAGCAATCGACGCTAGGCCACCCACCATGATGGCGAAAAGCTCTGACTGACTCATATTTTTAATGAAAGGGCGAACAACAAGTGGCGCTTCGGTTTGACCAACGAAAATATTAGCGGTGGCAGACAGTGATTCAGGTCTTGTTGTGCCAAGTAATTTTTGTAAACCGCCACCAATAACGGTGACGACTTTTTGCATAATATTTAAATGGTAAAGAACTGCGATTAATGAAGAGAAAAAGATAATGACGGGTAACACTTGAATGGCGAAAATAAAGCCGATGCCTTCTTCAGACAATGCTTTTGAACCTAGCGGCCCAAAAAGAAAGTCGATACCAGCCTTTGCTGAGTCGATAACGCTTTGCACGCCAATCGATAGCTTCTCAAGAGCGTCTTTACCAGCTGGAATATAAAGGACAAATGCGCCTAGGGATACTTGTAGGCCGAAAGCAAAACCAACGGTTCGCCAGTTAATATCTTTTCGCTTGTACGAGAGTGCAAAAGCGATGGCCAGTAAAGCAATAATGCCAAACACGCCACGTAACGCTGTTAAATCCATAAATTCCTCAAATAATCGTTATCGTTTTCTTATTATCTTTATTGTGCTGATCGCGTTTACTGCGTTAGCTGTCTGATTTTGGCTTTAATGACTTCAATTGCCATTCTATTTTTACCGCCGCGTGTAATGACAATATCAGCATGTGATTTAGCAGGCTCAATGTGTTGGTAATACATTGGTCTTACAGTTTCTAAGTATTGCTCTGTTACCGAGTCGATTGAACGACCGCGCTCTTTAGTGTCACGAGCAATACGTCTAATCAAACAAATATCCAGAGGCGTATCCATGTATACTTTAATGTCAAAGTTCTTTCTCAACTTTGCATTTGTCAGCAGCATAATGCCTTCAATTAAAATAATTTGGGTAGGTTTGATGGTATCGGTGACGTCTGTGCGAGTGTGGGTTTTGTAACAGTAAACAGGGCATTCAACAGGCTTACCATTGACCAAGTCGTTTAAATGTTGGTGCAATAGTTCATGTTCAAAAGCACTTGGGCAATCGTAGTTCGTTTTTAAACGCTGTGCCATCGGAAGATCCGTTTGATCGCGATAGTAGGCGTCTTCTTTGATGATAGAAATACCTTTGGCACCCAGTTCAGGCAACAATTCGTCGTAAATAGTTTGGGCAAAAAGTGTCTTGCCAGAAGCTGATGCACCAACAACAGCGATAATTGTTGGTTTGGTATTCTGACCAGTTGGTTGTGATTCTTGACTCATAAATTCAATGTATAAACGCAGATTATGCCTATTTTGACCTAATTCAGCTTTTTTTTCTTTAATTTATTCACAAATAGAATAAATCCCGCTTAAACAGGCGCATTTGCTCGTTTTAGCCGAAAGAAGGTATGCATATGGGTTAACTTTATGGGTGCATAAATTAACATAACTTGACCGGATGGTCATGTTTATTGTTAAAATAAATAGCGAACTCATTAAATTTTACTGAATTAGCTAGAACAACATCGTAATGTTCGAGCAAAAACGATGAACAAAACCACGAATTTCGTCCTAAACTTTACCTCATAGGGCAATTAAAATTGTGATTGCGTTTATCGCGAACTCGACATTTCAATAATAGCGTTGTTGTTTCGGTCGGCGCGAATAAATAAAATTATTTACAACAGAACACGAATTTACAAACAACATTGGAGACAAAATGGCGCGTGTCATTTGGATGGTAATAGATAGCTTTGGTGTAGGTCATGCACCTGATGCTGAAAAATTTGGCGATGTGGATGCAAATACGCTAGGTAACATTGCAAAGGTCTTTGAACAAGAAAAAGGCCGTCCGCTTAATTTACCTAACTTTGCCTCAATGGGTTTGGTTGAGTTAGCTGGGCAAGCTTCTGGTCAACGTATTAATCATGCTCCGGTTGAGACGTATCAGGGCGCTTACGGCTATGCAGCTGAACTTAGCACAGGTAAGGATACACCATCAGGTCATTGGGAAATGGCAGGTGTTCCAGTGTTGTTTGATTGGGGTTATTTCACTGATTTAGACAATAGCTTTTCGCCAGAGTTGATGGAAAAGATCAATAAAGCGACTGGCTACAAAGGTATGCTTGGAAATTGCCATGCATCAGGCACAGTGATTATTGAGAAGCTTGGTGAGGAACACATTAAAACAGGCTTGCCAATTTGTTATACAAGTGCAGACAGTGTTTTCCAAGTTGCTGCTAACGAGGAACATTTCGGCTTGGATAAGCTTTACGAATACTGTGAAAAAGTGCAGAAAATTGTTGAACCGTTGAACATTGGTCGCGTGATTGCACGTCCTTTTGTTGGTGAAGATAAAGCGACATTCAGCCGTACTGGTAATCGAAGAGATTACTCTATTTTACCGCCGGCACCAACTGTACTAGATAAGTTTACAGAGGCGGGTGGTACCGTTATTAGCGTAGGTAAAATTGCTGATATCTTTGCACATCAAGGCATTACTGAAAAGACGAAAGCTACAGGTATCGACGCATTAACAGATGCGACATTAGCCCACATGGCGAGTGCAAAAGACAAGAACATTATATTCACAAACCTCGTTAATTTTGACCAAGACTTTGGTCACCGTCGAGACCCTGTAGGTTACGGTGAAGCGCTCGAAGCATTCGATAAACGCATCGTTGAAATAAAAGCAGCGATGAATGCTGATGATCTGCTAATCTTTACTGCAGATCATGGCTGTGACCCAACGTGGCATGGCAGTGATCACACGAGGGAGTACGTACCTGTGATTGCTTATCACCCATCCATTGAACAAGTAGATTTGGGTGAAAGACAAACCTTTGCTGATATTGGACAAACGATCGCGGAGTTGTTTGATATCGAAAAACTTGACTACGGGATAAGTTTTTTAGACGAACTCAAATTTAAGTAGTAGAATGTACTCCCGAGGTAACAGGTACAACCAATAATAAAAGCAGTAAGTTGTCCCTAAACAAATGATATGAAACCTTCGGGAGAATTTAATGAAACTCTTAAAACAGTCATCTCTAGCTGTTTGTGTTCAAGCTGCTTTATTAGCTAGCACTACCACCGTTGCATTCGCAGAAGAAGCCGCTGACAACGAAGTTGTTGGTGTAGAGGTCATCGAAGTTACTGCTCGTAAAAGAACAGAGAACGTAAAAGATGTTCCTATCGCTATTTCTGCGTTAACCCCTAAAAAATTAGAAGTACTTGGCTCTTCAGGCATGGACGTTCGTGCTTTATCAGGCAAACTTCCTAGCTTATTAATCGAGTCTTCTTTCGGTCGTACTTTCCCACGTTTCTACGTTCGTGGTTTAGGTAATACAGACTTCGATTTATTAGCATCTCAACCAGTATCATTAGTATACGATGATGTAGTACTTGAAAATGCCTTAACTAAAGGTCTGCCAATGTTCGACATCGAGCGCGTAGAAATATTACGTGGTCCGCAAGGTACACTTTTCGGTCGTAACACAACGGCGGGTATCATTAAGGTTCAATCTAAGAAGCCGACACAAGACTACGATGCAAACTTATCTGCTTCATATGGTAGCTACGGTTCAACAGACCTTCGTTTCGCTGTAGGTGGTGGTTTAACAGACACACTTTCAGCACGAGTTTCGTTACTTCAGCAAGACCGTGATGACTACATCGATAACAAAGCTTCGGGCTTTGAAGCAAAAGACCAGTTAGGTGGTTACAGTGAAACTGCAGGCCGTGTGCAGTTACTGTGGGAACCAAATGACGAGCTTAGCGCGTTATTCAACTATCACTTCCGTGATGCTGAAGCAGACGCTCGTATTTTCCGTGCGAACATTATCAAGCCTGGTACAAACGACTTAGTTGACAATTTCGATCGTGAAGTTGTTTACCAAGATGCTGCTAGTCGCAACAACCAAACTATCGATATGAAAGGTGCAAACCTTAAACTTGAATACGATATGGGTAGCCACACGTTAACGTCTGTAACTGGCTATGAGTCAGCTGAGATGTTCTCAGTAGGTGATATCGATGGTGGTTACGGTGCTGCATTCCTACCAGATATGGGCCCAGGTTTCATTCCATTCCCGTCGGAAACTGGCGCGAGAATGCCTGACCACGACCAAATTACGCAAGAGCTTCGCATTGCAAGTAACGAATTAGGTCAATTAGATTACCAATTCGGATTCTTCTACTTTGACGAAGACCTAACGATTAACAACTTAAGTTTTGACACGTTAGCAAACGGTGTTCAAAACGGTATTGCTGTTCAGAACATGCAAACTACTGCATGGGCGTTGTTCGCATCAATCGATTACGATGTAAATGACAAAGTTAGCATCAACGGTGGTTTACGCTACTCAGACGATGAGCGTGAGTGGGACGGTACATTAGTACAATCACCATTTGGCGCACCTAGCTTCAGTGAAGAAACGTCTGTTGACGACTCACAAGTAAGTGGTGACTTCAGTGTTAACTACCGTTACAGCGATCAAACAAACGTTTACGGTCGTATCGCTCGTGGTTACCGCGCACCAAGTATTCAAGGTCGTAACTTATTATTCTCTGGTAACGCAACAACAGCTGACTCGGAAACCGTTGTATCAGTTGAGACTGGTTTCAAAACAACAACTGCTGACAACATGGGCCGTTTAGACGGTGCAGTATTCTACTACGAAGTTAGCGATCAGCAATTAACAGCTGTAGGTGGCTCTGGCAACTTAGCTACATTATTAAACGCTGACACTGCTGTAGGTTACGGTTTCGAATTAGACGGTGAGTACTTCGTTACTGATAGCTTAGTGTTAACAGGTAGCGTAAGTTACAACAGCACTGAAATTCAACAAAGCGACTTAGGTGTAGCACCTTGTGGCGGCGGCTGTACAGTAACTGACCAAATTAACGACCAAGGCTTTGCATTAATTGATGGTAACTCTTTACCACAATCTCCAGAGTGGATTAGCAACTTTGCAGTTCGCTGGTCAAAAGAAATTGGTGACGGCGAGTTCTACGTTTACTCTGATTGGTCATACCGTAGTGAAGTTAACTTCTTCTTATACGAGTCTAAAGAATTTACTGGCGACGCGTTATTAGAAGGCGGTATTCGTGTAGGTTACGAATGGTACACTGATGGTGCAGAATACGAAGTAGCACTATACGGTCGTAACATCACTGACGAAGAGCAACTTACTGGTGCTATCGACTTCAACAACTTAACTGGCTACGTAAATGAGCCACGTTTCTGGGGTGTTGAGTTCAAAGCAAACTTCTTCTAAACCAGTTTGTTTTTAAGCAATTAAATCAAAAAAGGCTGCATTTGCAGCTTTTTTGTTCTCAGCTTTTGTATTCAGTTCATTTTCAGCGTAAGTAGTAATTTGAATTTTGATACTTAACGATATCTACCGATTACTACTTAGATTCTGATCACATTACGTTGTCGTAATGCTTAGCCTAAAGAATACTCTCTAAGGTAAGTTCCATCATATCGCCGAAGGTTTTCTCACGCTCATCGGCAGTAGTTTCTTCACCTGTTTTGATATGATCACTAACGGTTAATACGGTTAGTGCTTTTTTGCCATATTCAGCTGCGACGCCGTAAAGGCCTGCTGCTTCCATTTCTACCGCTAAGATGCCGTGCTTTTCCATCACAGAGAATAACTCTGGTTTAGGTGTGTAGAATAAATCTGCCGTAAAAATGTTACCTACGTGTACTTTCTTGCCAAGTGTTTCAGCTGTGTTTACTACTTTCTGTAATAAACCGAAGTCTGCACATGCCGCGAAATCGCAGTTATTTAAACGGTTACGGTTTACATTTGAATCTGTACTTGCAGCCATACCGACAATAACGTCACGTACTTTAATGTCATCGCGAACGGCACCACATGAGCCGATGCGAATAATATTTTCTACGCCATATTCTTTATATAATTCAGTAGCGTAGATCGAGATAGACGGGATACCCATACCTGAGCCCATCACAGAAATGCGTTTGCCTTTGTAAGTGCCTGTGTAGCCAAACATATTACGTACACGCGTTACGCATTTAGCGTCTTCTAAAAAGTTCTCTGCGATGTACTTTGCTCGAAGCGGGTCGCCCGGCATTAAAACCGTTTCTGCGAAATCGCCTACTGCTGCTTCAATATGAGGAGTTGCCATAATAAAACCTTTTTAAAAAATAGGTTTCAGTAAGTTTCAAGCCAGAACTAGCTGCTATCAAGGATGTTTTACTGAAGGAAAAATTAAAAATTTAACTAAAAAAGCGTTCGATTATCCATTGATAACCTACGCCGCCAAGATATATACCGGCGATGCCTGCAATACCTGAAAGAACAGGTGGTGCTGGCAAAGGTAGTTTCAATAACGAGAATAGAATACCGACTATTGCACCTGCCGCCAATGCTAAAATTATATCTGCCATGGGAAGCCCCTTAGCTATGTCGTGTCAACTGTAACAAGGCTTGCTTCTCAGTATCAGATGTGAAGCTCATTTTTACAGCGTTTTCTTGTAGGGTAGTGAACTGGTCATGATCAAAACCAAGAACTTGCTGCGCTAAATTAAACTCTTGTTTAATTTCGGTATTTTCTACCGCTGGATCATCAGTGTTTAAACACACTAAGTTACCATTTGCTAAAAACTGCTTTATTGGGTGTAAGCTTAAATCTTTCACCGTGCCAGTCTGATAATTTGAGGTTAAGCAAGACTCAAGGCCGATATTATACTTGACCATATGGTCAAGTAAAGCCTGATCTTTGTAACTGTTCACTCCGTGACCAATACGTTCTGCACCAAGCAAATTAATTGCTTGCCAAACGCTTTCTGGACCAGCTGCTTCACCTGCATGAACTGTTATACGCATATTTGCGTCTCGAGCTGTTTTGAAAAGGTCGATAAACAATTCACCTGGGAAGTTTAGTTCATCTCCCGCTAAATCAATACCCGTAATTTCGTCTTTGTGCGTTAAGATGCCATTTAACTCTTCAGTACAATGTTCAACACCAAAGGTACGACTCAAAATTCCCAGTAATTTCACCTGAACAGGGAAGTCTTTAATACCAAGATTAATGCCATCGACAACCGCTGCAACAACGTCAGCAACAGGAAGCTTGTGAGTCATCGCCATGTAATACGGTGAAAAACGAAGCTCGGTGTAATGAAGGCCAGCGTTATATGCATCTTCAACATTTTCATAGGCTACGCGTTTAACGTCATCCAATGTTGCTAATACTTTTACGCCCCAGTCTAGCTTTGCTAGAAATGTGAGTAAGTCAGGCTCACTTTTTTGAATTTGAACATGCGGCATCAATTCCTCTAAAGAATTCGCCGGTAATTCAATATGATTTTTTTCTGCTAGTTGCCATATGGTACTCGCTCGAATATTTCCGTCGAGATGTCGATGTAAGTCGACTAATGGCAAGGATTTATTATAGGCCATATTTTCCTTCTAGAATTGGGCTGCTTGAAAGGTGATTTAGTGCGATTTTAAACCACTGAAACAGCACTTGTTGATGTATATGAGAATTATACCTGCTTTTTCGTATTTTGGGTTGGTATTGACCCGATATCCTGTTAGATTAACTTCGGGATTAGTCATCTAGGTGTCTAGACGTAAATAAAATATCGCATTAATTAGAAAAGAAGTAAAAGAGATTCACCATGTTATACCAAACTGACGACGTTAGAATTAATCAAATTAAAGAGTTATTACCGCCAGTCGCTCTAGTCGAGCGATTTCCGGCAACAGAGAAAGCGTCGCAAATCGTGTTTGAGGGCCGAGATGCCATCAGCAATATTTTTAACGGCAAAGATGGCCGTTTGCTCGTGGTGATAGGCCCTTGTTCAATTCATGATACAGAAGCTGCAATTGAATATGGTCAACGCTTAGTTAAGTTGAGAGAGAAATATAAAGATACGCTAGAAATTGTAATGCGTGTTTATTTTGAAAAACCTCGTACTACTGTGGGTTGGAAAGGTCTGATTAACGATCCTGAACTAAATGGCAGTTTTAAGCTTAACGACGGCTTGCGCAAAGGCCGAAAACTATTACTTGATTTAAATGACATGGGCTTACCGACGGCTGGTGAGTTTCTCGATATGATCACGCCACAATATATGGCTGACTTTATGTGTTGGGGTGCAATTGGTGCCCGTACCACAGAAAGCCAAGTTCACCGCGAATTAGCGTCTGGCTTGTCTTGTCCTGTTGGATTCAAAAATGGTACTGACGGAACAATTAAGATTGCGATTGATGCAATTGGAGCGGCAAGTGCTTCGCACCATTTCTTATCTGTAACTAAGTATGGTCATTCTGCGATTGTTGAAACGTCAGGTAATCCTGATTGCCACATTATTCTGCGCGGTGGTAAATCTACGAATTATGATAGTGAAAGTGTGAAAGAGGTAACTGATCAATTATCAGCGGCCAAACTTAACACTAAATTGATGATTGATTTCAGCCATGCAAACAGTAAGAAGAAATTCAAAAACCAGATGCTAGTGTGTGAAGACGTTAGTGCGCAAATTGCAGCAGGCAACACTGATATCTTTGGCGTTATGGTGGAAAGTCACTTAGTTGAAGGCCGTCAAGATTTGGTTGATGGTAAAGCAGCAACTTATGGTCAAAGCATTACCGATGCATGTATTGGTTGGGAAGATACTGAAATATTGATTGAAACCCTGAGTAGCGCAGTCGCTAAACGTTAATGCAATAGTTAAACGTTTGCATAGATGCTTACGGACATACGAAAAGTTACAAACCTAAGCCGCTTTTTAGCGGCTTTTTTTGTACTCTGAATTCGTTTTGTTGTAGGGTTGCTAGGTAAATAAAGCAGTATTATGAAGTGAGGCATATGGAACAGTTAGCACAGCGAGTTATTGAGCAAATTAGTAAAGTTGTACTCGGCAAATCAAGAGAGGTGCACTTAGCTGTAGCCTGCCTATTAGGGAAGGGGCACTTACTTATTGAAGATTTACCAGGTATGGGCAAAACCACGCTGGCACAAGTACTAGCAAAAGTTTTCGGCTTAAGCTTTCAACGTACACAATTTACCAGTGATATGTTGCCAGCAGATCTCACGGGTATTTCAATTTTCGATCAAGAGCAAAAAACGTTCGTGCTTCACAAAGGGTCAATTTTTAGCCAACTCGTTTTGGCGGATGAGATAAACCGAGCAAGCCCTAAAACACAAAGTGCATTGTTAGAAGCGATGGAAGAGCACCAAGTGAGTATTGACGGTGTAACGCATGAGCTACCGTCTCCATTTTTCGTTATTGCAACGCAAAACCCGTTGTTCCACTCTGGTACTAATCCTCTTCCTGAATCTCAACTGGATCGCTTTATGATGCGATTATCGCTGGGCTTTCCCAGTGTTGAAGCAGAAAAACAAATCTTATTGGGCGATGACTTAAAAACTAAATTATCGTCTGTTGAAACTGTGATTACTACGGACCAATTGTCGGCAATGCAAGAGGTTGTAGCGACGATTACCGTAGATGAAAAAGTATTGAATTATATAGTAGCCCTGTGCCAAGTGAGCAGAACTGGCGACTTCTCAGGTAACCCTTTGTCACCCAGAGCAGGAAAATCCATATTAGCAGCTGCTAAAGCATGGGCATTTATCGCAGGGCGTGATTACCTGGTTCCAGAAGATGTGCAAGCCGTTTTTGAAAGTGTATGTGAGCATAGGTTAGATGCAGGAGCATTCTCTCTCGATAACAATGCCAATTTGTCTCGTCAAATCATTGAGCAAGTAGATATATTTGCTCCGTAGTTATTAGTTCATTTGTTAACTGCGAACAATCGATAAAATTATGATTAAGCGACTGCTTACACCACTGTCCAACTTTATTCAAAAGCGTTTTGATGTATTTATCGCGAAGCGCTTGCCGCCTGCGCGTATAGTTACATTGAATAATAACAATATTTTTATCTTCCCTACGGCAATGGGCTTTTGTTACCTTGCTATTGTGTTCTTACTGTTTTTACTTGGAACCAATTACCAGAACAATGTCATTATTCTGCTGAGCTATCTCATGGCGAGTATGTTCATCACAATCAGTCTGGCGTCGTTTTTTAACGTCAAAGGCGTGCGATTCTCATCTAAAAAAGAGTTCCTTGGTTTTAGTGACAAGCCAATTACCGTAAACGTGAGTGTTAATGCAGATTCGCCTCGATTTAACTACTTATTGCAGTATCCCGGACATGCGTTAAGTGTTTTCGACCAGCTAAAAGACAAGCAAACTTTGCCGTTAACATGGCAGGCTCCCAGTAGAGGTGTTTTCAAGCCCGGTCGTATAGAGGTTGTTAGCGAGTATGCTTATGGTCTTTTTCGTGTCTGGTCTTGGTTAGACTTTGATCATCAACTCGTTGTTTTTCCCACGCCACGCCCGATTACCTTTAAGCAACTGGCTGCTTGTGAAGATGGAAAAGAGGAAGGCAGATACACCGAGAAAACCCGCGATGGTGATGAATTTGTAGAACTGAGTAATTATCGAGAAGGGGAGTCTCTTTCTCGTATCGCTTGGAAACAACTGGCTCGTGGGCAAGGCAAATATACCAAGCAATATCATCAGATTCTAGGCGAAGCCAAATATTTATCTTTTGAACATTTGCCGCCGGTATCGGTTGAACACAAATTAGAGTTTTTAACTTATTTAATTCTTGAATATAGTCAAAATGACGCGTCATTCGGTTTAGATTTACCCACAATACGCATTGATATTGGACATGGTGAAGAACACAAATTCGCCTGTTTAACTGCGTTGGCAAGATATCCGCGCAGCCACTCGACTAACACTGTTAATGACAGTGAACTCACACCTAAAAAAGCTAAAGCTAATATTGTCGAGGGCGTAAGCTAATGGCTGGTGTTCATGCTAATTTCCAATTGAGTAAAGGCGACTATAGCCATTTGTTGCTAACCCAAGCCTTCACTATTTTGTTGTTCTTTAATGAGTTAACAAGTTGGATGCTCTCACTTATTGCCTTGAGTATTCTTTGGCAAGTTGCTCAATTGGCAAAATCTCGGGGAACTCTTGCACTTTCCATAAATACTGTAGAAACGAATGAAAGCTCGTCTCATGTTAGCAGCTACGCGAGTAATCTATCTTCGCTAGGCCGTGAATCATCGGGATCAGGTGTGGTTCGGAAAAAACGCCTACCTTTAATCTCTCGATTAAAAGCAACGCCTAAGCTTGTCGTGATGCTATTTGCATTGACTGGAGCTGGTATCATCATCGCCAATGGTCGTTCGCTGGGGCTGCTGCTCAGTATGGTACACCTAATTTGTTTTGCCTACGGTATTAAGTCGCTAGAGATTAAGTCACGCAAAGACTTTTATCAGCTAATTTTAATCGGTTTGTTTCTACAAGCATGTGCACTTATTTTTATCCAGTCTTTATGGTTTACGATGCTTGTGGTCGCAGCAGCGGTGTTGAATTTTGGGCTCTTGTACCGTTACTTTTCTGCTAGCGCCAAGTGGAAGTTACCCATTATGCGTTCAGCTAAATTACTCGCATATAGTGTGCCTCTAGCTGCAGCACTCTTTGTATTCTTTCCAAGGTTATCGCCATTTTGGCAAGTACCTTTGGCAGAAAAAGCAAAAACAGGCTTAAGCGATGAAGTCTCACCGGGAGATATTGCCAATTTGGCTAGGTCAGATGAATTGGCATTTAGAGTAGAGTTCTTTTCCAATGCGCCTAGTAAAGGGCAAATGTATTGGCGAGCGATGACATTGCCATATTTTGATGGGCAGTCTTGGAAACGAAGCCCTGAGGGAAGAACTGCGTCTTATTTGAATTTGCCAGCCTATATTAGCAGAGCTGCAGGGCAAAGCTATCAATATCAGGTGATGCTTGAACCAAGTAATCAAAGATGGCTATATAGTTTAGATACGCCTTTTGTAGAGTCTAATGAGGCAAGCTCTAGCCTTAAAATTAGTCGATTGTATGATTACAGCCTGATTAATGATACGCCAATCAACGCTACAAAAAGTTATCAAGTGACTAGCTTCAGTAGTGCGGTGCGTGGTGAGAATATGCCAAGTTCATTCAAGCACTTTTTTACTAATATTCCGGAAGATAACAATCCGAGGTTGACAGAGTTAGGTATTGAACTTGCTCAAACCTATGCGAACAAACGCGACATCATAAATCAAACGCTTATTCACTTTAGGGAGCAGGTTTACTTCTACACATTGCAGCCGCCACTTCTCAACAAGAACGGACGTAGTCTAGATCAGTTTTATTTCGATACCCGTTCCGGCTTTTGTGAACATTATGCCAGCAGTTTTGCGTTTCTTATGAGAGCAGCTGGTATCCCGGCACGTGTTATTACAGGCTATCTTGGTGGAGAGTACAACCAACAAGGTAACTATTACAGTATTTATCAGTATGACGCTCATGCATGGACAGAAGTTTGGCTAGAAGATGAAGGCTGGGTTGCTATCGACCCTACAGCGGCGGTGAGCCCTGATCGCGTAAGTGATAGCATGTCTGATGCTCTTCGTCAGCAGCGCGTCAATTTAGCTGGTAGCTTCAGCTGGCAAGCATTTTCTTCTGTGGCTTGGATGTTAAAAATTCGCATGCAAATAGAAGCTATCGATTATCAATGGAATCGCTTTATTTTAAGTTACACCATGGATAAACAAGATGAACTGCTGAGACAATTATTAGGTGATGGCCGTTTATGGAAAGCTGCGCTAATTATTGCATTAACGTTTTTATCGATGATTGGACTTCTATGGCTGCGCAATCAATGGCTTTCTAGAGAGATGGTAAAGACCGTTTGGCAAAAGCAATTTAAGCGTGTGTTAAAGCAACTTAACCTACAAGGTTTTACAAGAGAGCAGTGGCAGTCACCACATAAGCTCGTGGCGCCTTTAAATAACGCTAAAATGGGGCTGGGCAGACAATACGAAGAGCTTTACAAGCTATATCAACAGCTCAGTTATCAGCCAATGGCGGAAAAACAGCGTGATAAGTTGGCTCGGAAATTCCAAAAAAGTAGCCAAGGTTTTATCAAGGAACTGAAGCAAGCGAGATAGAACTCATCGGTGCTGCGCACGGAATTAGCACTATTCTTCGTTTGGGTTTTGCTCTGTATGGCGCTTACAATCTTTGAGTAAACTAATGAAGTCATTGACAGGGCGGTCGAGTGCGCTCGCTGGTATGAATATGTGATACCCGTAAGCGACCGATAACGCGTGCACATGATGCATACAAAACGCGATAGGACCTTTGAGCTCTTGCTTGTCACTGGTCACAAATGGCGTGAAGTTAATTTGTGCTTGCTCTATTGTTAATTGATTTTGAATGACCGCAGCAGTAGTTAATGGACGTTGCTCGTGTGGCAGTCTGCTGGCCAAACGCCGACTTAAACTATTGACTAGTGGTAGTTCGTTCTTAAGCTTGATGCCCACATAAGGCAAGGTTCGCTTGTCCAAGCCAACAGTGATTGATACGTTGCCTATGCGTTGAATATCAAGCCATTGTACCTGCCATTTTCCGTATTTATGTTGGTATTCAATGCCTTTCTTGGTGAGTAGCAGGCTGTATTCCGGTTCTAATTTCTTAACTAATCCAATGAAAAAACAAACGACGGAAACGACGCCTAAAAACATCAATACGAGTTTGATTTCAGCCCACCACTGATGGCTTAATGCGATCGTGACTAGCAAGCTTACAAGCCCGATGAACATCAAAAATTGCCCGTGATTTCCCGACATCGGCTTTATTTTGATAACTGACATAAAATCCTAAAATAATTGTTAGCTGAATCAAATCTCTAGCACTAATTGCGTAGTTTTCGCTTGCGCAACACTTAGTTTCTACTAAGTTTAAAGTATGGTGTTTTAATTTGGTAGTGCTATGCATATACATTCTAGTGAACATTCTCAAACGTTTGATATAGCAAGAATAATCTCTGTTGTAAGCTACTTAACCATTGTCGGCTGGGTAGTATCATTAGTCATTTTTGGTAAACAGAAAAGTATGCTAGCTGGCTTTCATTTACGGCAATCTCTAGGATTAATTATTGTTGCTGCTTGCCTGTCTTTAATTCCGCTTGTTGGTTGGATTTTGAATGTTGTTGTAGCCGTTTTCTGGGTATTAAGTGTATTCCATGCTGCCAAAGGGGAATACTATTCAGTGCCTGTAGTTGGAGGACTGTTTCAAACACACCTTAGGTTTATCACTTAGTTCGATTCTCTCAAGAACCACTAATGCAGGTTAAGCAGCAGACACGCGTTAGGTCAAACTGAGCGTTTTTCTTCTAACGCTCACTTGTTACTCTCATTTGTTATATTCTTATGCTTCATCGTTTTCGTCCGGCATTCCATATTATGAATTTTGCTAGTGTTATTAACGGCGCTATGGTTAAATTCAGCCACCAAAATCGTCCACTAGTCGCGCAGAGTATTGCCATTGTCTTATTGCGCCAGTAAGCATAGAAAAAATGAAAATCGTTGATATAGAAAAAGCCGTCTATCGTAAAAAACTTAAATTAGTATCTATCGCCTTTGTTGCCGTATTTGCCATTTTATCCTTAATTTTCGGATCTTTATTTATCATGTTGTTTGCGTCCCCAGAACTAGCGGTAACAGGGGTTGAGTTAACTTCGGATGACGTGCAAAGTAATTTTCGCTACAACTTGGGTGGCGTTTTCTTGGCATTGGCTACGATGGCAATGATCGCAAATAGTATTAAAAACAAGCCTTACTTCACCGAGGTATACTACATTTGGCAGTTAAAGCAGGTTCATAATCAAATTTATCGCAAACTGGCAAAAATTAAAGCGAAGCAAATTGAAGGTGATGAGAGTGCTAAAATTATCTTAGCCTTCTACTACAAAACGATCAAAATGGTTTACGAACTTGATGACAATACTTTAACGATTTCAAACGTTAACCTTGAAATTAACAAGTTGCAGCAACAATTTGGTACAAACGAATTTGACGAATTTGACGAATTGGCCGACAAGTTTGATAAGAGCTTAGTAACTTCTATATAGTAGTTTGGTACACAGATTTAATTTACTTTCATTTGTTAATAGGAAGAACAATGATTGGTTACGCAACTGTTGGTACGAATGATTTACCGCGCGCTGTTGCTTTTTTTGTGATGAGTTATTCGCTGTTATTGGGGCGAGTCGCTTCATGGAAACAGATAAGTTTGTAGCGTGGGCTCCATCACCCGAAGCTCCTGCCGTTTCGGTCACAAAACCGTTTAATGGTGAAGCTGCTACTGTCGGTAATGGCAATATGGTGGCGTTAATGGTTGATTCACCAGAGAAGGTCGATTTAGTCTACAACAAAGCGATAGAGCTTGGTACTAAAGACGAAGGACCTGCTGGCCCACGAGGCGAAATGGAAGGCTTTTATGCTGGCTACTTTAGAGATTTAGACGGCAACAAGTTCAACGTATTTTACTTGGAAATGCTAGCTGCTCAACTAGTATGCATGCAGTATTTTGTTAAAAAAGGCGCATTATGATGGCGCCTATTTAGTATTTAATCGCTGAGTACTCATTTGAATGAGCCTTTAGCTTTAGTGTCAGCTTATGGAATTCGCTGGTTTTCGCGCAGATAGAATCCGTAGCAAGCTGGAAGTGGCGTTTTACACATCCTCATGAAGATAAAGGAACACAGTTTAAGCCGATGAGTGTTAACACTTTAGAATTTAATGAACTCAATCATTCTGTAGTATTTAAAGGTAGTGTCATATCGTTAAACCCATTGAGTTTTAAGTTATCGAAAGCTCTGGCTGATTCAAACGGAGACATATTGTCTGTTAACGCAATATCAGCAATGGTTTGGGGAGATAGGTCAGCGAGTGCTGAAACAATTAAGTAACGTGTGTTTGTATTGCGAAAGGCCATAACAGAATCTGGAGTATATGGCCTGACAGTTCAATCGGTAAGGGGAGAAGGCTATCGACTAATTATTGATGATGCCCATGAAAAGGTAACGTCAACTTCGAAACCTCAAGCATTAGAGGAAAATAAGTATGCTTTTTTCGATATCAAATAACATAAAAAATAGCGCTACCGATCGGCATGCTGTTTCTAGCATTGATTGGCTTTTTCTTTGTTTTAAGTACCTATCCAAACGAGCCATATGTAAATAATATAATTGCACTTTGGACAAACATCAAACCGCATCAACTCAAAGGCACAGCGTTAAACCTATACACCAATTGGAATGACAAGCTGTTAAACGAGATGAAGAAGAATAATATCAACCTGATATTTTCCGAAAAGCAGCAAGACGTTTTAGTACCTGTTCAGGCCCGACGCAATAGGCTGGCATTGATCAGCTATTTCGAAGTTTTGGAAAAGAATGAAAAGCATTTTGTGAATTTAAGCATAGTGGAACCAAGAACAGCTACAGTGCTTAGAAGCGATAATGTTTAGTTGGCACCTACATTTGATTCCGAATCATTATTGAAGTCTCATATGAATGGTATTACTAAGCTACTTTCATCTAATAAATTGAATTTAACTAAAAACCAGAAAGAGAATCCCAAACATCGTATTTGGCCTTATTTGAAGGCATTGCTAACGATCAGTAACCGTCCATAACCTTTCTTAACCCTTATTAACTCAAGCTTTTTCCGGTTTTGTGCTCCACTCGAATAAAAAGGAGCACAAAATGAAAATAACAAGATTCATATTATTTATAGCCTGTTTTTGGCCATCATATCTGTTGGCTGAACATTCAATTACTCAAAACAATAATGCCAATGCGAATAGTGAATTTGAGAAAGAAATAAATAACCTGAGCTGCGCATAAGAAATTGAACTAAATACCCTTGTGGTGATCAGATCTTTCGACAAAGTGACACAAGATTACTAAGGCAAGGGCATGAATAACTTAGATGCAATTTACGTAGAGGTCGATGATTTTTGTT
>JAKVCY010000110.1 GCA_022448425.1 Thalassotalea sp.
TGCGGTACAAGCCTATACTAACGAGTAACCAAACAACCAACTCCGCTGGTAGTTTTCGCCTTCTGATCTGGCTTTATCCGTTTGCTCTAGCGCTTGTTCTATCCATTCTAGCGGTAACTCCTTTTGAAATACTGATAAATCATCAGGGGCAGCAAAGAGTTCTGTATCGATTAACCAATTAGAAAGCATAAAAAAATCCAGTGACTTCTGATCACTGAATTTTGATCCGATTATTTTAAGAGTCAAGCCTTAACTGATCGGTGTTAGACATTAGTGGGGCTTTTTTTATCTTCGCTGAAGCATTAGAACTCGATTGCGATACGCGCGTACAACTGACGACCGCGAGGGTCATGTACTTTCGAATCAAAACCAGCATTAGTGAACACTTGTGGTGGTTCTTCATCCGTAATATTAATACCACCGAAGGTAAGAATATAGCTCGCTTCAGTGTCTAGCATAGCTCCCAGATTCATGTTGTATTGGAAGTCTACCGTGACTAGGCTATCAATTTCTGTATAGCCTGATGTACAAGCCGGCGAGAACGTACTGCCGTCTGCACAGTTTTGGTCATCTTCGTAGCTATCAATATAACGCGCAAACAAATTAGCTGAGTGATTATCTGAACTCCAGTTTAAACCAAGGTTTAAGCGTAACTGTGGGGTAGACACGCCAATGTTTGAGAAGTTTCTTAATCCAACCCCATCAATATCACCTGCCTGAGGATCATCTAAGTCATAGGCTAAGATATAAGTTGCATTTAGACTCGGCGTAAACTGACCAACATCAGTATCGATCTTGTAACTACTCACAATATCTAAACCAGAAGTCTCCAATGAACTTGCATTAACATATGTGGTGTTAACCTGCAGTAATGGACCTGTTAGTGGGTCACCGGCACGAACAACACGGTCAGGGTCTTGCGGATTCGCGTTAAGAATTGCTTGGAAATTTTCCTGAATAATCAAATCAGTAAAATCAAAGCTCCAATAATCCACTTCAATCGATAAATCATCGGCTGGCTCTAACGAGAATCCAAGGTTATAAGCGGTTGATTCTTCTGGCTCCAGTTCTTCATTACCTGACGCCCTTACTGCCGCGAAAGCAGCAGAGCCCGTTAATGGGTCTACCATTTGGTTCAAGCTTGTGGCACCGCCATCGCGTTGAAATATTGATGGTGCACGGAAAGACGTTGATACCGAGCCACGTAACGAGAAGTTCTCAGTGACACGCCAAGAAGCCGCTAGTTTAGGGTCAATTGTATCACCTGTGCTCCCGCCGTAATCCTCATAACGCAGCGCAACTTGAACGTCTAAGTCTTCAGAAAGAGGCAATGCAATTTCTGCAAATGCCGCAACTACATCTTGCTCACCGTAGACATCAGGGTTACCGATAACGAACGAGAAACGGTCTTGGTTTGATAGTGCATCATAGTCTTGTTTTAAGTCTTGATAACGATACTGGGCACCAATCGCAATGGCAGCGGCACCTGCGTCCATATCAAACAAGTCAAAAGAAACAAAGCCTTCAACAACTTCTAAATTAGACTCAGAGTCAATTTGTTGTTTAGCAGTAAATGAATCGATGACATTTTGGGAATTTGGCAACACAGTATATGATGTTGCAAATGGGTTGAAATACTCACATGGGCCGACGCCAGCAGTACCCGTAAATGGATCACAACCTTGTCCACCAAAACCATAAAGTGCGTTCTGAAATTCCTGCGCCAATGTATCATTAACAGTGAATAGGAAGTTGTTGTTGGCAGCGGTATAACTGATTTCCCAGAAGCCACTGTCGAGCTCTCCCGTTAACATCGTCGCTATGCGAATCGTATCTGACTCTGTCTTTGCGGGATCGCCCTCTCCTCCGTTACCGATTGCTCGACCGAAGAAAGAAACCGGTGTACCGAACACATTACTTGGATGGTCAGCAGGTACTGTTGGGAAGGTTAATATAGGGAATGATGGTGAGCCACCACGTTCTGCTCTGTTGCGAGCGTAACTCACTTCAGTAGTCCATCGTAACTCGTCTGAAAAGTCCTTTGTCGCTTTAAAATAAGAAGAAACACGGGTTTCATCTGGTACATATGAATAGGTATCACCAAAATCAAAACCACAGAAACCAATCTCTAAACCGGGCACAGTACCTGATGGCGCGAGTAATGTTGGAAAGCCTCCAAACTCTGAACAACCTGTTGGATCAATAAATGGTGTTGCTCCCAAGAAGAACGACCCTGGATTACCTAACGAGCTTGTGTCATCTTGCGTGCGGCTTAAACGTCGATCAGAAATAAACATCGGTGAGCGGTTGGTATAGCTGATAGCCGCCATTATGCTGCTATCATCACCGACGGTTCCCCATAACCCTTGAATAACATACTCTTTGTTATCCCCGTATTTACCATCTTGATATTCGGCGGTTATTTTTGTGCCTTCGTAGTCATTTTTAGTGATGAAGTTAACTACACCTGCTACCGCATCAGAACCATAGAGTGCAGAAGCACCATCTTTTACGATTTCCATCCGGCCTATGGCGATCATTGGCACAAGTGAACTCGTATCTACAAAATTCACCCCGCCGTTATTGGGCTGAGCATTAACCACTTGACGTTTGTTATTAAGCAATACCAACGTAGACGCAACACCTAAGCCACGAAGGTTCATATTTGATGTACCTGCCGTCGCATTTTGTGTAAACGCGTCTGGCGTATTTTCCGCACCAGTATTGATAGTAAGCGTTTGCGTGATATCACTGATATTTTTAGCACCTAGCGCATCAATTGCCACACTATCGACAATGGCTAACGGCGATGGTGATTCAAAATTCTCGCTTCTCCTGACGTAACTACCCGTCACTAATATCAATTCAACTTCCTGTTCGCCTTCCCCAACTTCCTCCTGCGCATACAATGCTTGAGGCGACAAGAAGCTTGCCGCTATGATCGCACTGAGGGCATTTAATCGTTTATTTAAAAGCATATGGACACCTGTTGTTTTTTGTTATTTTCAACTGAAGTGCATTTCTTATTATTAATATTACAAGCACTTAGTTGATTAAAATATATGCAGAGATGCCAGATTGGTCAAACTTAGAACACGTCAAAAGTAGTCATAGATCCATGATTTTTTTGAAGTATTTATTCTATTTTGGGCAACGATTGTAAATTTAACCTAGCGCTTATGTCTTGGCATGGCATAACTCTTCATCACAGGAGAAAGGTCTAAGTCGTTGAGTATTAAAGGAGATGTGAAGAATATGTAGAGATTTGCGAGATGCAGATTTAGGCGCTTATCGTAAACATGAAAATAGTCAAAAAAACACCTAAAAATAAATTTAATTGATTTGTACTACTCACTATTTTTATCTAGAAATAACTCCTCAATTAGATCAATGGCTAGAAAGATATAATCAAGACAATATGAAATTATTACTCTAAATTCTCGAGCCGAATTAAGCGTTATTAATGAGGGTTATAAAGTTAATAACAATTAGCTTTTATATTGGAGTACGCAGACAACAAAAAGCGCGTCAAGACTCGCTATATTTTTAGCAGTGTTGTTTCGCTTTTCGTAGCTGATCAATCGACAATTAGATTCTCGACACAAAACATAGCCGAGAACCATTAGCCAAGTACGATGCTACTACCCTTTCTCGGGTAAAGTCACATTTAGTTCGAGTACGGCTAAATCATCGTCTTTTTGTTCAAGTTGAACAGATACTTGTTCAGCGTTGATACTCGGCACATATTTGCTGATAACTTCAATAATATCGCGCTTCATTTGTGGCAGGTAATCTGGACCTGAACGAGCATTACGCTCGTGAGCTACAATTATCTGAAGTCGCTCTTTTGCGAGTGATGCAGAAGTCTTCTTCGACGAGCGAAAGTAATCAAGTAACGCCATGTGTTAACTCCCAAAAATACGGTTTAATAATCCTTTCTTCTTCGCTGTTAAAAAGCGAAAATCTACTTTTTCACCCAATAATCGTTCAACGGCATCAATGTATGCTTGGCCTGCATCACTTTGCTCATCCATGATCACCGGTTGTCCTGCGTTAGAGGCACTAAGCACAGCTTTCGATTCAGGGATGACGCCGATAAGGTCGATGGCAAGAATTTCTTTAACATCGTCGACACTTAACATCTCACCCATATCTACTCGCTCAGGGTTGTATCGAGTTAGTAATAAATGCTCAGGGATGCTACTGCCTTGTTCAGCATGACGTGACTTACTTTGCAAAATACCCAAAATGCGATCTGAATCTCGAATAGATGACACTTCTAGGTTAGTAACAACAATCGCTTCATCGGCAAAATAAAGTGCCATTTGAGCACCAGCTTCAATACCAGCTGGAGAATCACACAGGATGTAATCGAAATCTTTCGCTAAATCTTCTAATACCTTACCTAAACCTTCTTTAGTCAATGCATCTTTGTCGCGTGTTTGCTAGACAGGCAGAATGTATAGGTTATCTACACGCTTATCTTTAATACGTGCTTGATTGAGGTTTGCCTCACCGTTAATAACGTTAACAAAGTCGTATACGACTCGACGTTCTACACCCATGATCAGATCTAGGTTTCTAAGGCCAATATCAAAATCTAGGATAACGGTTTTCTTACCTTTTAACGCCAAACCAGTACCGATAGCGGCACTTGACGTTGTTTTACCAACACCACCTTTACCTGATGTCACTCCAATAATTTTTGCCATACAGCTTTTCCTTTACTTTAAATCTTCAACAGTTAACTGATCTTCAACCAATTTAACGCGTGCAGCTTTTGCCCACGCTTTTTTTTGAAGTGAGTCACTTAACCAATAATTCCCATTAATGGAGACGAGCTCAGCCTGTAAATTGCTACAGTATATTTGTGCATTCTTGTTACCATTTGCACCAGCAATCGCGCGTCCTCGTAATGTGCCGTAAATGTGAATATTGCCACCTGCAATAACTTCTGCGCCCGCGCTTACGGCACCTTTAATAATTAAGTCAGTATCTTTTGCATAAATTTGCTGACCAGAGCGAATCGTGTTTTCAACAATTTTGGCGGGTAGAAAAACCGGCTTTTCTATCGTTTTTTCTATTGTCTTCTCTACGATCTTTTCACTAACTGCTGGTTCTATTTTTTCTGGCGCCTTCGCGCTCGACAGTGGTTTACTACTGCCATGACTAACAACGGCAAGTCCCGCGTCTTTCGCCGCTTGCTTTTGTAATTTGGTACCACCACTAATACCAATAAAAATGAAATCGTGTTGCTCTACAACAGCGCGGATTGCGGTAAAATCGATGACACTCTCAGCAAGAGCGGCAATATTAATAATTAGCGGGGCACGATGAAAAAATCCGGGGGTTTGTTCAACTTTGGCTTTTAACCAATCTGATAATTTACTTAAGTCATACTCTGTCATCTGCAATGCAGATAAGGTAAATAAGCTACCTTTGAGCTCAAACTCAGCTTGCGACATAAACTAGGATACTCCAACTACTTCAACCAGATTTCATCACTGATCTGAACGAATGCCCGAAGTGGGCTTGTGAGCGAGTGATGGCAAAGCGAGAGATCACTGATAGTAAGTAGAAATGATGAATTATGGAAGAGGTTTGACGAGCTTCGCTCGTTTAAGCTCACTCACCGCTTAAACGCATGATAAATAGACGAAAAAAGACGGCTTTTTAACCATGCGTAGTGAAAAGGGTAACAACCAAAGTGGCTATTACCCATATCTGAAAAACTATAGTAGGTCACTGTGTTATTCAAAGCGAATAAATCATTATCGGGTACTATATTGATAGAGCCTATCTTTAAACCAGCCTATCTTAATTGTTACATATACTTAGTTGGCCAATAACCGTATATGCAAGATTTCATGTTATGTTTTGTGCTTAGCTTCGACCTGTGCAAATTTAATCGCCATCGAGCTTGATACGCCTAAAGTAGCCTTACTGACAATAACAATCGCTAACGTACTTGCAATAAAGCCCGGGACGATTTCATAAATAGTTGAACTTAGCGATTCACCACCGACAGTAATAGGAGCATATATCCAAAATAGCACTGTCGCAGCCCCCGTAACCATGCCAGCTAGCGCGCCGTTTCTATTAATTTTCCGCCAAAAAAGGCTAAGAATCACGAGTGGGCCAAATGCCGCTCCAAAGCCAGCCCAAGCATTGCTCACTAAGTTTAAAATTGAGCTATTCCGATCGGAAGCCAAGAGGATAGCAACTAAGGCAACAATGAAAACTGAAATTCTGCCCACAATAACTAAGTGTTGTTCACTGGCTTCTTTGTTAAAGAAGGTCTGATAAAAATCGCCAGTTAGTGAACTTGAGGTAACTAACAATTGCGACGAGATCGTACTCATAATAGCGGCCAGAATTGCAGCTAACAAAAAGCCTGAAATAAGCGGATCAAATAATACTTGTGAAAGTAAAATGAAGATGGTTTCAGGGTCATTGAGTGATACCCCCGAATTCTTAACATATGCAATGCCGGAAAAACCTGTAGCCATAGCACCGCATATAGCAACAATCATCCAAGTCATACCAATGCGGCGGGCTACAGGCAGATCATCTGTAGACCGAATTGCCATAAACCGGACTATTATATGCGGTTGACCAAAATAGCCTAGTCCCCATGATAAAGCTGAAATGATGCCTATAGCACCTAAACCGCTGAACATATTTAATAAGTCTGGATTAACTTCTTTGATGGAGGTATGCATGTTCGCTACACCACCGACGTTATTAATCACCACCAAAGGCACTAAAACCAAAGCTATGAACATGATACAACCTTGTACAAAATCAGTTAAGCTAACGGCTAAGAATCCCCCGAACAGTGTGTATGCGACAACAACGCCTGCAGTAACATACAACCCCAATTCATAACTAAAACCAAATGAACTCTCAAACAACTTACCGCCAGCGACAACGCCTGAGGATGTATACAAGGTAAAAAAGACGATAATAACAATTGAAGACGTCAGCCTTAGCACCCTAGAGGTATCTTCAAATCGATTTTCAAAAAAGTCTGGCAGTGTAATCGAATCATTCGCTAGTTCAGTGTAAGTTCGAAGGCGAGGAGCAACTACAAGGTAGTTTAAGAATGAACCAATGATTAAACCTATTGCTATCCAAATACTGCTGATACCCGTGATATACATGGCACCTGGCAGCCCCATCAGCATCCAACCACTCATATCTGAAGCGCCTGCAGATAGTGCTGTCACTGAAGGGCTTAGGCTGCGCCCTCCAAGCATATAGCCCGAAACATCATTGGCTGTTTTACGATACGCGTAAACTCCAATACCAATCATTGCACAAAAGTACACCCCCAAGGATAAAATCGTATTAAATTCCAAAATAAATCCACCAACTTGTTTTTAGTATTTAGATATAACTATCTGTTCATAGGCTTAAAGAGTATATTTCTGCTTGAATCCATAACTAATCGTACGAAATCACTCAAAATAGCACTTTGATAGCAACTTGAGACTTTGGCTTTAGGGGCATTTCACAATTATCATGTAACATTTAGTTATGGGTAATCAGTTACCATTATTGGCAATCATACGAAGATATAACTTACGGCGATTGCACATATTTAGTGCTGCTTTGTGATGAAGGCCAACTCATCAATGTTTAGAATGGATATTGAAGATTTGTTAAGAACTAAATAATTCATAATTTTTTTATGGATTCTTAGCCCAAGAGACTCTTTATGCTATCTACATGATTTTGGAATTTTGAATGCCAGTTAATAAACGGCCAAACAATAGAATTTATGAAGCATTTCAGTCTTGCCGAGATGGGTTAGTGCGATCAATTATGAAAATGAGCGTTCAACAACAAGACGTTGATGACATTTTGCAAGAAACGTTCATAAGAGTATTACGGTCTGAAAAACAACAAGAAATCAAATCTCCAAAAGGCTATTTATTTGCTGTTTCGAGAAATTTAGTGTTAAAGAAACTTGTCGAGCAGAGTAAAAAAATTCACTCTGAAATTGACGAGGCAATACAAGAACCTGATATTGAAAATACCGTTGAAACAGACTTATACCAAAAGGCTAAATTCCAACGTTTCAATGACGTACTGAACACGCTTCCAGAGAAACATCGCCGGGCTATCTTGTTGAGAAAACTTTATTGTTTAACGCATAAAGAAATCGCCAAAAAAATGGACGTATCAGTAAGCTCTGTAGAAAAATATATTGCTAAAGGTTTAATGCAAATTAAGCAATCTCTTCACGCTCAAGGGTTTGATGATATTGCAACGACACAACAGAAACAATCTAAAGACGAGCGTATGAAATGAAACAACAAGATAAAATAGTTCCACTGCGCACATCATATACGATTGATGAAGAGGCTGCTGTGTGGTTGGTAAGACTAGACAATGGTAACTTGTCTAAGCAAGATAAAAACGACTTGAAGGCCTGGTTAGCTATAGATAAAAGACACCAGCTGGCTTTGCAAGCTATGGCAGACACATGGGATGATATGGATGAAATGCTAAACATAGTCAATAGCGAAGACTCATCTGAAAAATTATCACTTTTGCCAATACTCACCCCGATACTAAAGCCGTTGGCTGTAGCGGCAAGTGTTAGTTTTATCGCCGTGTTCATGTGGCTAAATTCACCCGAGCAGGTTCAGCGATACTCGTATAGTACAGCGATTGGGCAGCAACTCGATACGCGATTTATAGATGGCTCTGTGATTCATCTGAATACGAATAGCCATGTTGAAGCTGAATTCACGGCAGGTAAACGTATTATAAAATTAATCAAAGGTGAGGCACTTTTTGATGTTGCACATGATCCGCAGCGCCCATTTATAGTTTACGCGGGGAATCGTTTGGTGCAGGCTGTAGGGACTAAATTTGTTGTACAAATAGATTCAGAAAACATAGAAGTCACCGTCACTGAAGGCAAAGTTAAATTGTCACAAGTCAATACTGGTACATCATTAGATAACATCAGGGCACTGGATAGTAAAATGATAAACAAAGGTGATGTATTTATCGCCAAAGGAGAGCAAGCAGTTGCTGAACAAAATCATGCGCCTAAGCTTGTTCATTTGCAAGACAGCTATATTCAGCGCGAACTCTCATGGCTAGATGGTAAGTTAGTATTTGAAAATGAAAATTTGGCCGATATTGTCGAGGAAATTAATCGATATAGTGATATCAATATTTTGCTAAAAGACGAAGAGCTATCACGTCTAAAAATCAGCGGACGATTTGATCTAGACGACAGCAGAGCATTGATAGAAGCCATTGAGCTTGCCTTTAATCTTACTTCGCAACAAGTTGATTCAAATAGTGTTTTATTAACTAAAAAGTAAAAAGACGTAAAAGTTAAAAATATATTACGGTTTTTTACCCTTCCCTACTCTTTAGTTCAGGCTGCAAATTATTTAACTAATTTACAACCGAAATAACTATAAAACGATAAGATATAGGGAAGAAATAACATGTCAAATGAACTCCGCACGGGAAGCCTAGCGCTTGCTATTAGTATCGCGCTAGGCAGCACATCCGTGTATGCTGCAGAAGATAACAAAATAGAAGCTGAAGAAGTTGAACGCATTGCTGTTGTCGGCTCTCGTGGTGCACCACGCTCTGTTAACGATTCTCCCGTACCAATTGATTTAATTGGTGGTGAAGAACTTGAACGCGCGGGTAACACCAACATGCTTGAATTGTTGAAAGGTACCGTACCTTCATTCAACGTCCATGAAAATCCAATTTCCGATGCCGCAAGTCTTGTGAAGCCTGCAAACTTACGTGGTTTATCATCGGACAGTACGCTTATACTCGTTAATGGCAAACGCCGCCACCGCGCGTCTGTTATCGCCCTTTTAGGTGGTGGTATTAACGATGGTGCACAAGGTCCTGATATTGGTGTTATTCCTAGTGCAGCCTTAAAGCAAGTAGAAGTGCTTCGTGACGGCGCTGCGGCTCAATACGGCTCAGATGCTATTGCCGGTGTTATGAACTTTGTTTTAAAAGACGACGCTGATGGTGGTACGTTAACAGCTCGTTATGGTTCATATTATGAGGGTGACGGTGATACTTATGAAGTTTCTGGCAACATTGGTTTAGCATTAACTGATGATGGTTTTGCCAACTTGAGCTTCCAATATAAAACCTCCGATGCAACAAGTCGAAGTGTACAACGTCCAGACGCTGCAGCCCTTATCGCAGCAGGCAACACAGACGTTTCTAGTCTAGCGCAAATTTGGGGGTCACCTGAAGTAAAAGATGATATTACTGTTTTTGGTAATTTCGGATTAGACATTGGAAACGATAGAGAAATTTACCTATTTACAAACTACTCTGAGCGTGATGTGCGTGGTGGTTTCTATTTCCGTAATCCTCACTCACGCGGCGGTGTTTACTCCAATGATGGTGGCTCTACATTGTTGATTGGTGATATTGCACAAGCTCAAGGCGCAGAAAGAACCTGTCAAGAAGTAGCTATAACAAGTGAAAATGTATTAACTCAGCAAAACTATATTGATAACGTTGCCAACAATGACAACTGTTTTTCTTTTAACGAATTGCTTCCTGGTGGTTTTACCCCTAACTTTGGTGGCAACATCATTGACACTGCTGTAACTTTTGGCACACGTGGCGAACTAAAAGACGATTTAGTATATGACGTAAGTGCGAGCATTGGCCGTAACCAATCAAGCTATGTCATATATGATACGTTAAACGCTTCGCTAGGCTTATCTACACCACGAGATTTTGAGCCAGGTAAACACACGCAATTAGAGAAAAGCTTCAATGTGGACATCAGTAAAGATTTCCAAGTGTCTTCTATCGAATCTCTATTAGTTGCTGGCGGCTATGAGTGGCACAGTGAGTCATTTGAAGTGACGGCTGGCGATGTCTCATCATATACAGCAGGCCCATACACTGAACAAGGTTTTGGTATTGGTTCTAATGGTTTCCCTGGTTTTAAACCAGATGCTGCTGGCGTATTCTCTCGCAATAACTTCGCTTTATACGTCGATGTAGAGGCGCAAATTACAGAGAACTTCCTAATCGGCTCAGCCCTTCGTTATGAGGACTATTCAAGTTTTGGTGACGACACTAACTACAAACTCACAAGCCAATACAATTTAACTGATGACCTTTCAATCCGAGGCTCTATCAGTACAGGATTTAGAGCCCCCACAGTAGGTCAGGCAAACTATTCTAACGTTCAAACTAACCTCGATGGTGGCCAGTTAGTTGATTCAGCATTATTGCCAGCAACCAACCCTGTCGCCGAACAATTAGGTGCAACAGAGCTTACGCCGGAAGAGTCTGAGAGTGTAGCGGTAGGTTTAGTATGGAATTACGGTGACATATTCATAACCCTTGATGCATACCAAATAAAAGTTGAAGATCGTATTTCTCAATCTCAGAAATATAGACTGACAGAAGACGACAAAGCCGCACTTACTGCAGCTGGCGTACCAAATGTTGATTCGATTCAACAAGTAAGTTTCTTTACAAACGATTTTGATACAACAACTTCAGGCGTGGATTTTATCGCCAATTACTCTACTAGTTTGTTCGATGGCGATAGCAGCTTTAGCTTAGCGTATAATTACAACAAAACTGAAGTTGACCGCTATACAGATGTAACGGGTGATTTTAAAGTGTCGCGTTTGGAAAATGATTTACCTAATCACCGTGCGACCTTCACTTGGTCACAAAACTGGGAAGACGTAAGTTTCCTATTACGTGGTAACTACTACGGCGAATACCAAGGTGTACACGTTGATTACGATGCAACTATTAATAAAGGTGATGCAGCATTTACGTTAGATGCAGAAGTAAGTTACTTCTACACCGAAAGTGTTTCATTGTCAGTTGGTGCTCAAAACTTATTTGATCAAGAAGCGACTAAAATTAACTTCACTGAAGAAGGCGCGGCAGCATGTGGCGGCTGTGTAAATAACCAATGGGGTGGGATTTACTACGAGACATCTCCATTTGGTTTTAATGGTGGTTTCTACTACGTAAAAGCAACTTATAACTTCTAATATCATTTTAGTTTGTTAGTATAAAACCTCGGCATAAGCCGAGTTTTTTTTTGGGTCTTGATAAAGAAAGCTTCATATTCTGGCAAGATCCTTACAGACGAATTTGCATACTACCCTCGCAAGTGATGACAAAATCGAAACCAAAAAATAAACAAACAATGGAATCAAGCTTAAGTGAGTGGTCGCTTATTTAGAGACAATAAGAGAAAGTTAACGCTGTTCAATACAGTATTTATCGTGTTGTTGCTATTTTATACGATAAATTCTCACGCAGCAGTCCGCTACGCTTTCAATATACCAGCGATGAATGCCGCTGCTGCTTTAAATAAAGTCGCAGATATTTCAGGTTACTCACTATTATACCCCTTTGATGATTCCATTATTGTCATGACGAATCCCCTTCATGGCAAATACTCTCTCTCTGAAGCCTTATCAATTTTGCTTTTGGATACTCACCTGAATGCAGTAACAACCGAAAAGCGGGTAATTGCTGTTAGCTCGGTCTTGGGCAATTATAAAAATCCAGAATATTTTGCAATGGATATGCAAATAAAAAAACAGCTTAAGCAACAAATGAATACAATAAAACACAAATCTATTATTGCTGTTTCTCCCTTTTCTCTACCTTATTCTAGTTATGCTCCTGATAGTGACTCTCAAACGAGTAACAATGAAGAATCGCTAGAGCGTATTCAGATTATTGGCTCTAGACGTTTCAATAGATCTCCGCTTGAAACACTCGCGCCAATAGAAGTAGTAAATAATCAAGTTATTAGGCGACAGGGAAAACCAGATATTCTTTCTATTTTGTCAGATGTGGTCCCTTCCTATAACGTAACTCAAGAAGCCATAAGCGATGCAGGTACTATTGTGAGACCTGCAAATCTTCGTGGCCTGCCAACAGATAGTACGTTAATCCTCGTTAACGGAAAACGACGCCACCGCAGTGGTGTAATTTACGAATATATTTCTGGCGTTAATATTGGTGCTCATGGCGTAGATCTTGATTCAATTCCCAGCATAGCCTTAAAAAGTATCGAGGTTTTGAAAGATGGAGCCGCAGCGCAATACGGTTCTGATGCTATTGCAGGAGTTGTCAATTTCCGTTTGGAAAACAGTACTGAAGCCGACATTATCGAATTGCGCACTGGTGAATATGGGCAAGGCGATGGCAGACAAATAGCGATATCTGGAATATGGGGTACTAATATAGCAGAAGCAGGCTCAGCAAACTTTTCATTTGAGCTAAGTGAAAATAAGCCAACTTCAAGGGGGATTCAAGACCCTGCAGTAGAACAACTCATATCAGGCGGCGTGAATAATGAAGACATACAGAAGCCGGTTGTTCATTGGGGAGCACCTCAAATTACCGAAAATATTAAGTTATTGACCAATATCGAATTAGACCTAGGCACAAATAGTGGTTACAGAGACTTTTATCTCTTTGGCAATTGGAGCCAACGTGAGGTCAATGGTAGTTTCTTTTATCGCAATCCGAATACAAGAGCGAGTGTCTATACTAACCCCAATAACGGTACTCGCCTGTTTTTTGATATGACCAGTGATGGCACGGGGAACTGTCCAACAGCCACAGTTCCGGGCGATTCAAGTGATGCAGAAGCCTTAGCTAATGTTTTTGCTAACGACGATTGCTTTGCTTTTAATGAGCGCTTTCCTGGCGGATTTACACCAAGGTTTGGTGGCAAAGTACTTGATACTAGCTTAACGGCAGGACTAAGAGGTCTACTTAAGACAGATTTCGCAGAGCTTTCTTACGATGTTAGTCTGTTAACAGGTAAAAACAAAGTGACATATCATTTGTGGAATAGTGTCAATGCATCACTCGGAGAACACTCACCGAGCGATTTTGAGCTAGGTACACAAATACAAACGGAACAATTGTTCAATATGGATTTTTCTTTTCCTATCGACGTTGGCTTTGAGTCAGAATTGAATGTCGCTTTTGGATATCAACAACATTTCGAACAGTTTGAAATTATTGCTGGAGAGGAAGCTTCTTATCAAACAGGCCCATTTACCGACAATGGCGAAGCCATCGGTGCTAATGGTTTTCCGGGTTTCTCTCCTAAAACAGCTGGCACTAATAGCCGAACGTCAGATGCTTTCTACCTAGATATCGAAAGTGACATTAGCGATGCACTTTCAATGTCGCTAGCTATGAGGTACGAAAATATTGGGAAAATTGGCAACACTTTTGATGGCAAACTTTCTGTGCGCCTTCAGGCCAGCGAACAAATAGCATTACGGTCTACATTGAGTTCAGGTTTTCGAGCGCCAACCGTAGCTCAATCAACTATGCAACGCATATCTACGACCAATTCTGTTATCAATGGCGCAGTTGTTCAGCAAACATCACAACTCGTTAGTGCACTGAGTCCAATCGCGATGTCTCGGTCAGGAGGCGGGTTAGAGCCAGAAAAAGCTATGAACTTTAGTTTCGGGATTTTATCTGAAATAGACACAGCCAATATTACAGTAGACTACTTTCATATTGACATAACAGATAGATTGTCGCTTTTTTCAAGCGAAATAGTGGCGAGTGATAGCCATCTATTAACGGTATCAGGTGTCACTCCTCAAGCATCTAACATTCAATATTATGCAAATGATTTTGACTCCGTAACACAAGGGGTGGATGTTGTTGCCACACTACCTTTTCACTTTCAATCTGAAGTTGATGGAATGCTATCATTAGCATTCAACTACACTGATACCAAACTTCATGTAACCAATGATATCAGCCCGATAGCTAATGATAATGTGAGAAAGGAACGTGAAAAGGGTATCCCAAATACGCGAACTGTACTGACATATTACCACTGGCAAGGTGACATAAGCGCGATGCTGCGAGTTAATTATTATGGCAGTTTTTACAATGCACAATTCAATGACGTATCACTACTGGATAAATTCGATGCTAGAGCAATTACCGACATTGAATTGTCGTACAATTTTACCCAAGATGTGGTGCTCACCGTAGGGGCACAGAATGTCTTTGATATTTATCCAGAAGAATTTAGCAAAGGGCGTGAAGCTGGGTTTTTAGGCGCAATTTACCCTACAAACTCGCCTTATGGCTTTAATGGTAGTTACTATTACATGAAAGTTAACTGGAGCTTCTAGCAAATACCTAACTTATTATTTTAAACAGCTAAATTTTCAAGATGTTAATAAATAACTATCTATAAAGACCAAAATATTTGCGCTAACTACAATTTGGAAAATGCACAAAAAAGGGGGACAACGTCACACGTTAGAACAAACACATTGCCACTATTAAAATTAGTGTTTTACTCTATACCTTTATTTATATTGATAACGGTATAGATATATATCATTTAGGGTTTTCTATGACTTAAAGTAAACCCCATCAAAGGAATTTTGTTCACTTGAAGAGGAGGCTAGGACCAATAGCCGATTGAAACTTCATTGCTTTTTGTAATTTTATTGTATTGATTCACGAACATGGCCCACCCCACGATACCTGACAGAAAGTTTCCTACACACGCACCGATAAACACTCCCTCAAGCCCATAGAATTCAGAGCCTACCCATATCATGGGTAAATAACAGCCAAATAATCTAAGCATTGAAGTTATTAACGCTGGTTTAGGCATTCCCATTGCGTTGCATGCAGAAACACTGATCATGTAAATGCCAAGTGCGCCATAGCTAATCGGCACAAACAATAAATAGTACTGTAGGTTTGCCGATATGCTTTCATTGGTCGTTAATAAGCTAGCAATAGGGTTAGATAATGTGATGACGACAAGCGAAATTGCCAATTGCACATATAAAATCATGTTAGCGGCAACTTTTACCAGCTGAAATATTGCGTCCGTATCGTTCTTGCCCCGTAACCGACCAATCAAAGGTGGTAAATAAACAATAAGTTTTAACATTTTATTAATAATAATTTCTAATGAGCAGAGCTCCTGTAACTCTGGAGTGTTTCGCAGATTAATAGGTGTTCTTTTGCCTAGAAAGCTACGGAAAATGTGGTCTAGACAAAGAATGAAATTGAGAGAATTATTCAGTTAGCGAGAGAGCTATGGCTCTTGGATTCTTGGGTGCTTGGGTGTTAAAGGGGGTCAGCAAGCCAGTGATTATTGGGAGATATAATTGGTTGGAGACTTGAAGTATATAGGAATATAAATGCCGCACATTTACTGTGCGGCACTAATAATAGTGAGTTTAGGTTAACTGGGTTAACGTACCATCCGATACTTGGAATTGATACAAGCGCACTTTTTCTAAGAAGCTTTCTACGTCGTTATAGTAACTGCGACTTACTAAATCTATATTGTGGAACTCACTGCCAATGTTGTGGAAGTTTACCAGCACTTTATCGGCATCAACTTCAACGATAGCGACGCCATGCTCCCACATTCGCGAGAAAACTAAGTCATCACTGACGTCTTCGCGTTTAGTAGCTGTGCGTACTAAAATGTCAAAATAGTACGGTAAATCAGATAGCGCATCAGGTACTTCACCAAGTTGCGCAAAAATATCATTCATACCATTAGCAAGGAAAGAGCCGAACGTCCCTGACGATACCGATGACGTGGTAAAGTTGTATGAACGCAAGCCTGTTACTTCGTTTGGTTTGTGCGCAGTAACGTAGCTACTATGAATATCGCCACCTAAACTAATCACGCCAAACTGACTCATCACATCATTAACAAAGCTTGATTTAAATTGTGGGAAACCATCCCATTGATCTGCCTCCAAATAAAAGCGCTGTTTAAGCTGACCTGGAATAGTATCTGAGCTTAGCACTTGCTCGAAAGGCGCAAAGCCACTATCGGCTCGATTTGGAGACAGATCAAAAATAAGTGGAGAGAAAGTTACCGAACTGCCAAGCATCTTCCATGTACTGTCAGAGGTTGCAAATGTTTGCCCTAACCAACTTGTTTGCGCATCATCAAATGCTTTTTGCGCGCTAGTCCCTTGTAAATTAGCAACATATTCACGATATGCAGCATAAAGGTCATAAGTATCCTTAATAACAAAGTAGCGACTACCGATGAAGTTAAATAGTGACGTTTTACCCAAGGTATAAAACGCTAATCCTTGAGAAACTCCAGTCTCAGGAAGCGCTGGTAACTGCTGAATAGGGTGCTCAGCTGGTAAGCTATTTTGAGCGCCTGCCAAAGCCAGGTTCAAGTAGCTAGTCGCCAAGTTCCCCTTAATAACAGAAACCGCTCTTTGTTGCGCCTGTGCAAACGCCTCTTCCTGTGTTAGCTCGATTTTCGCCATCAAATCTTGCATGTATAAACCTGTAAAAATTTCAATAAAAGCAGGTTTGTACGCAGCAAACATAGCGTCATCTATGTTGATATACGGTGACATTTGGCTAACTACAGCATCTATTGCAGCTTGCGCCATACCGGTAGCGGCTAAGAATCCTGATAACGTAGACTGATCAATTTCAACCGTCGCTGGGAATGCATCTTCAGGTAAAATATGATCAGGACGATTAGTACGAAAATCCGTCATCGCTAAGTGTAAATTTTTACCAAATTTAAAGTCTCGGTAAATTCGGGTATTTGGAAACAGATGCTCTTCACTTATCGGCATTAATCCGTTTGCTAAATCTGATTGAGTGTGCGGCTGCTCGTGGTCTATCGGCATATATTCAAAGTAAGCAATTTCTGAATTTTTCTTACGTTGTGTTTGCTTTTCATCAGCGGCACCATCTAGATAAGTAGCATTATCTCCCCAGCTATCGTCAGAAAATTCATGATCATCCCAAATGGCAATCATCGGAAAACGTTCGTGAATACGTTGTAACAATTCATCGGTTCGGTAAGTTTTGTAAAGTTGTCTGTAGTTATCAAGGCTATTAGCCGCTTGCGTTTTATTATCACCTACACCTATCGTCAATGCCCCTTCTGAATCTGTAAACTCAATGCTTCTCGCTCCACCAGTTGCTTGGAATAAAGAGTCACCGGTCGTTTCGTAAATGTAATCGCCTAGGTGAACAACGAAGTCTAGGTCATCGTTATCAAGTAAAGATAAGTAGTTGTTGAAGTAGCGACCAATATAGTCTTGGCAAGACACATAAGCGAACTTCACTTTTGTATCAGTATCAGGTGATGCTGCTGTTTTAGTGCGTCCTGTTCTGCTAGCATAATGATTACCGCCCGACTGATAGATAAAGCGGTAGTAATAATGTTGACCCGGCGCTAGTTCAGTCACACGAACTTTCAAACAATGATCATAGTCTGCCACCGCATCGAATGACTCTTCGACGACAAGACTGCTAAAGTTTTCGTCACCAGAGACCTGCAACATAACGGAAATATCACCTGCCGTCCCAGTTTCGATGCGCGTCCATAAGATCACAGAATCAGCTCTAGGATCACCTGAAACGACAGATTGCGGAAAATACTGACTTCCATCTAAAATACTCGGTGAATCAGTACCTGGCTCGACAACTTCGTCGTCACTTGAAGAACTGCCACACCCTAGAATATTCGAAGTCACAACGACACTAGCGCTTACCGCCAGCGTTTTCATAAATTTTCGACGGGTATAAATCATTTTCTAATCCTTACTTGTCTCTAGAGCATGAGGCTCTGCCTGTTGTTATAGCTGTTGGTTTATTTAGCGAGTCACTACCTAGCGGGTTATCCATTACTCCGGATAACCCGTAATCTTTTTAATGTCTCGATAAATCGGTTTTAATTGTCGATACATTTTTAGGTACACCTTGCGGTATAATTTGTTGTATAGCTGTACGTTAGCTGGGTTGGGTAAAAATGTTTGCGTGACTCTAGTCATCGCCTTTGTGGCGTCTTCGTAAGATGTGAAAAAGCCGCTACCGACGGCGGCGTTTATCGCCGCGCCTAGCCCAGAGGTTTCATAGGTGTGTGGTCGATGAGTAGGTAAGTTGAAGATATCTGCAGTAAGCTGTAAAGCTGCATCTGACTGAGAACCACCACCAGAAACCATCAGTTGCGTAATATTGTGTTTCTGCTTTTTCTCTAACGCCTCTTTCCCTTCACGCAGTGCATAGGCAAGCCCTTCAAGGATAGAGCGATAGATATGAGCTCTTGTATGCACATCGCCAAAACCAATAATGGCCCCTTTGGCTTCTAAGTTCTTTAAGCCCGGCGACCAATATGGCTGAAGCATTAACCCCATAGAGCCTGGTGGAACTTGGGCTACTAGTTGATCAAACAAACTTTCTGGCGTTACTCCCAATGCTTCACTTTTGGCAACCTCATTCTGACCAAACTCTTGTTTGAACCAGTTAACCATCCAAAACCCACGATATATCATCACTTCGCTATTGAAGTTATCTGGTATTGCAGACGGGTATGGCGGAATAAACGTTTGAGGTTCAACGTATTTTATATTGTTTGTGTTGATGGTTGCTGTGGTGCCATAGCTTAGGCTTGCTGTTTCTGGGCTGATACAACCTGAGCCGAGCACCTCACACGCTTTATCTGATGCCGAAGCCAGTACCGCTGTTCCCACTTTCAAACCAGTCGCTTTCGCCGCTTCTTCGTTTATCTCCCCCAGTATCTCACCAGGCTTAACAAGTTCAGGAAGCATGGAGTGTTTGATAGGGAGTGCATGCCATTTCCAATCATGACGCCCTGCCCATTGCTGCTTCTTAAAATCAAATGGTAAATACCCGACAATGCTACCGATAGAGTCGCGATAGTTTCCTGTGAGCTTGTAAGTAAAGTAACCGGATAAAAGCAGAAATTTGTCTGTTTGCTGCCAAAGCTTTGGCTGATGCTGGTTTAGCCAGTTTGCTTGCGCTTTACGGCGAAAATAACTAACCGCTTCACTTTGACGTACAAGTTTGAACCCTGCACGCCAATACCAAGGCATTGCTTTATTCTGATCACACAAGCGTTGATCTAACCACAAGATTGCAGGCCTTAATGGCTCGCCTTTTGTGTCTAAGTTGACAACAGTTCCCCGTTGAGTGGTAACGGTAATCGCAGATATTTTACGCTTGTAATCATGCTCAATAACTTCGTCTTGTTGCCATAGAAGCTGACAACATTTGGCGAACATCTCCCAAAAGTAGTCAACATGTTGCTCTGCCCAGCCAGGCTTATCTGAGAAATAGGGCTCTAGCTCGACACGGCTTTTAGCAACGAGTTCTCCTTTCAAATTAAACAATAGTGCCCGTACACTTTGCGTGCCGTTATCTATCGTTAATATCAACGCATCGCTGTCATTTGTTGTCATTTCAGCACTTTGCATTTTCATTTGTTGTTGCTCTTTTCAGTAGGCAAGCTGTATGACGCTCTCCACAATTCACGATAGCGCTCAACTTCTGCTTGCCATTTTGCTTCGGACCAACCGAGTTCTTCTCTGCATAGACGCTCTACTCTGGGCAAGATATCGTCTCCCCCACTTGGCAGTAGGTTGCCTAGTCGGGTTCTTCGTAACAGCAAATCATCTAAGTGGTGAACATGTTCGTACTTGGCTGCCCAAGCTAGCTCCGCCCAAAGGTGTCGGGTGTAACGAATAGGCAACAAATCTTCCGCTGAGGAGATTGCAATAAAGTTCTCGCTGAGCTCACCGTAACAAGATAGCGTCTGATTCAAGATTTCATTACGGAAGTGATTTAAAGATTCACCTTTATATTTGGAAAATATCGGTGCTTTTATGGCTCGATCGTATCGTTTGTTGATGTTAGCTAAGCCAGTGCCACCAGAGTTGCTATCAACCAAGCTGCTATCAACCGAGCCGCTGAGTCGTTTGCACGCCAAAGCCATTGTTTGTTCTGCGATTAATCTAAACGTTGTTAGTTTTCCACCCGTTACTGATATTAAACCGCCCTGCTGTTCAATATGATGGTCACGCTTTTCTTTCGATGGTGAGGCTTGTTTCTCATTTGTTATTACCGGTCTGACACCCGCCCATGTTGAGATAATATCTTTCTCGGTGATTCCTGCATTTGGAAATTGCTGGGCAACTGCATCAAGCAAGTAATCGAATTCTTGCTGACTGATTTTAGCTTCACGATTTAGATCGTCCTTGTGCTCTTCATCTGTTGTCCCAACAACAGTAACATTGAGCCACGGATAAATTTGGACAGGTCGGTTATCCAATTGATGGCGGACAGAAACCACGCTGCCCAAGGGTAAGCACCAGCTTGGAATAATAAGGTGGCTGCCGCGCAAGGGACGCATGTAGTACTTTGGACGTTTACTGGGCGTGCTTCCTAAGTCCGTTAGCAATTGATTTGACCAAGCACCACAAGCATTAACAACCACCTTCGAATTAACCTGAAGCTCTTCCTCATCAAGTTCAATGCTTACCTTATAGCCGTCATTTCGGTCATCAATTGCAACGTTATTAAGTTGGGCTACTTTGGACACTTTTGCATAATTGAGCGCTTGCCCGCCCAGCTGCAAAGACTCCTGAATAAGTCTTAATACTAAACGGGCATCATCTGTTAGTGCATCTGTAAACTGTGTGCCGCCAAGGAGGTTTTCTGTATCAACAGATGGCACTAGGCCCTCATAGTATGCTTTAGGCCAGTATTTATGCTGCTTCATACCAGCAATAAAGTCATAGCAATTTAACAGTTGACCGAATAACCAAGGACTAGGAAAGACTTTACGGTAGTGGCTCATCACAAAGCTTTGCTTAGTGATTAATGGGTATCCTTCTGATAATAAGCGCTCTCGCTCAGTAACCGATTCTTTCGTTAAACGAAATTGTCCTTGAGCCATGTAGCGTAAACCCCCGTGAATCATTTTCGATGAACGACTAGAGCTTCCCCACGCAAAATCTTTTTGCTCAACAAGTAGCACTTTCAGCTTCATTTGGCTGGCAAGTTTGAGAATACCAGCGCCAGTTATCCCACCACCAATAATGATCAAATCCCAGTTTTTAGTCGCCTTAAGTTGAGCAATTCGTTGCTCTCGACTTTGGACAAAGTGGCCAGACAAGATCACCGATGATGAGCGATTCGTTGTCAGCTCATCACTATGCGATAAAGAATTTGATCTGGAAGTATCTGAAAAGCTGGCCATCATTAAACTCTCACTAATAATATTCTCACCAATAAGATTCTTACTGATAGCGATTACTTCACTAGTGTTCCAGGGTTGAGCAGTTGCTTGTCATCAAAATGCTCAACCAAGTTATTTATTACCGCCATTCCTTGCTCACCTTTCTCTTTATGTAAGTAAGGTGCGTGATCTTTACCTACACCATGCTGGTGACTTATTGTCCCGCCATTATTGACAATAGTGTCGCTCGCTAAATGCTTGAGCTTTTGCCAGCGCTCCAACGTCTCCTCAAAAGTGGAGCCATTTCGATAAACATAGGTGGTGTATAAGCTACAGCCTTGGCTGTAAACATGTGAAAGGTGGGTAAAAACGTGAACTTTCTCACCTTCTTGGCTTAGCCCTGATCGCACGACGTCTTCAGCTTTAGCCATTAAATTGTCGACATTTTGCCAGTCGGTTGCGGTTTCAAAAGTATCCACCACATAACCTTTTTGCCAAAGTGCGTCACGTAAGTAAGGAGAACGAAAGCGGTTTTCCTGCCATTTTTTACCTAACAAACTACCAGTGCCAACGCCTTTAAACTGGCGAAATAAAGCACGTAGTTGGCGTTTGCTCGCTGATATTTGCTGTTTGCTGCCAGTTAAACCATAAGTAAGCATACACTTACCCTCTCCACAGCCACGGATTGCCAAATAACGTTCTAGCCACTTAATCGATTTCTCATGGCCAGCTAGCTTTAATTGTGTGAGGGTTTCAATGCTGTTGCTTACCCTTAACATAGACAAGGGTATGCGATGCTGTGCGGCTTGTTGGCAAAATTGTCTTGCTTGTTGCCAAGAAGGGAAGAAAGCGACGGTGAACGACTCTTTGTCCGCAATTTTGCTCACTCTCACCTTCACTTGCGTCAAAATACCAAATCGCCCTTCTGAGCCTAATATCATTTCACGTAGATCTGGTCCTGCCGAGGAAGCTGGAAAAGTAGGCAACTCAAGTGTGCCAGTAAATGTTTCAAGGTAGCCACCAGCGAATAGCTGTTCAATCCGACCGTAGCGCAACGACTGTTGACCACTTGACCGACTCGCTATCCAGCCACCAATAGTCGAAAGCTCAAATGACTGAGGAAAGTGCCCGAGCGTATAACCTCTAGCAAGAAGTTGCGCTTCAACCATAGGGCCAGGCGTGCCAGCGCCAAATGTGGCAATTTGACTTTCTTCATCTAAGTGGATGAGTTGGTTCATCCGTCCCATATCGACAGTCAGTTTCGGGCGCTCTGATACTTTAGGGTTTATGTGTCCGGCGACACTGGTACCGCCGCCATAAGGAATAAGCTCAACATCATGTTTTTGGGCGAATGATAGAATGTCTTTTACGTCTTGACTGTTCTCTGGATAGCAAACGCCATCGGGAAACGCATCAATGTTTCCACTTCTCATGGCAAGATAGTCTGGCAGTGATTGACCTCTGGCATGTCGTACACGCTCTTCAGCATCAATGCTAATAAGTGGATGTTCAGGCAACCGACTTTTAGGAACACTTTTAACGACTTGCGCTAAATCTGCTTCTTTTAGGTAGTGACCCTCGCCTATGGCTTCATTTAGAAACACGCCAGCAGAAGAAGGTAATGCCATGCTTGTACTTTCATCGCCCCAGCCATTCCATCGTCTCATTGTTTGCCCCAACTATATTTTCAATAACAGTTATGATAAAACGTGGAACAGTGAGGAAAAATGTCCTAAAAAGACAGTACCTATGACATTTAGAGACACCGATTGATAAGAGAGAATTAGAAAAGTTTATTGATAATGACCAATTTGAACATCCCCCGTCATGAACACAGAACAGCCATGCCTAATGATGAGAACTTAGGACAAGCATCCGTTCCTGCTGTTAATCAATACCTAGATCTCGCACGGGAACTGCAACTTGACCTAGCCAAAATCTTTGAAGAAGCCCATATCAATCCAGCAGCTTTGTCTGATAGCAGCAATCATATTTCAGGAATTAACTTTCAGCAGCTGATCCTCACTTTAATCAATTACTCAAAAGATGAGCTGTATGGTCTGCATACCGCAAAATTCGTTCAGCCCGGCTCTTACAGTGTATTAGGTTTCATATCGATGAACTGTGAAACCTTAGGCCAAGCAATGACTAAAATTCAGCCCTTTGAAAAGCTTGTTGGTGATATGGGTACAACAACCATTGAAGACCTAAATGAGCAGGTGAAAATTGGCTGGCACTGCCAATTTAACCATCCTATCGTAAAGCGGCACATGATCGATAACTGCTTAGCATCATGGGTAACCTTTGCTAGGTATCTGATTAGTCAACCATGTAACCCAAGTGAAATTCTGTTGACCCGAAAAGAGCCACCATTAGATCAGCAAAATGACTATCACAACTTATTTAGGTGCCCCATAAAGTACGGGCAAAAAGAGAATGCGATTGTATTTGATAAAACGCTCTTAGCGATGCCGCTAAACAAAGGGAATCAGCAAATACTTTCTACATTGGAATCTCATGCTAAAACACTCATTTCCAACTTAAGTCATGAAGACACTTTCCTCGCATTGTTGCGATTAGCAATTGAGAATGCACTTCAACACGGTAACACTAGCCAGCAGCAGATAGCCCAGAAATTTGGAATTAGCGCCAAAACACTGCAACGACGCCTAGCTGATGTTGGCTTGCAATATCAAACTTTTCTTGACGACATCCGCCTAGAAAAAGCTAAGCATTACCTTAGTGAAACGACGTTAACTTTGAACGTTGTTAGTGTCCAGTTAGGTTTTAAAGAGCCGAGATCTTTCTATCGTTGGTTTAATAAAGTAATAGGAGAAACCCCAGGAAAATACAGAGGCGAAATAATGAAAGAAAAGCTATCGAATGCAAATCACTCTTAAGTTCTAGGTTCTAGGTTCTAGGTTCTAGGTTCTAGGTTTTAGGTTTTAGGTGAATTAGTTCAG
>JAKVCY010000111.1 GCA_022448425.1 Thalassotalea sp.
GTTACTTTGTTGACTCAGTAGGAGCGAATGAAGCGATAATTAAACGATATGTAAGGTATCAAGATAAAGTTGCGAAAGAAGAGGAAGAACGTCAATTATTGCTTGATGTCGATAAGTAATAAAGCTCCCTTCTAGGGAGCAGTGTCAAAGCCACCTGCTATGCAGGTGGATTTTTACATGTGTATTTTGCTTTATAACGACTTCTTTAACTGAGAGATCGCCATCCTTTTTGACGCATTGAGTTAATCAGCATAAGTAATCCAGACAGCACGATAAAGCAACCAATCGATGAAGCTAAAATTACGAGCGGATTATTAAAGTCAGAGCGATCTTCATAGTCCATGATGTGAAGCATCCAAAGAAAGTCAAACACGCGCCATATATTGCTGCGCACAGCGCTAACATCACCTGAAAACCCTGAGATATAAACGGTTGATTCAAATAGGTCGTCATACGTTATTTGCCAAACGGGTAATGGTCGGCTGCCTAATTCTGCTGGCGCATTTCCCTTTGTAATCCAACGAACGTTAGCTATGTTGCCTTCTCCTAAATAAACCGAGGTTGCTATATCTATCGCCTCGATTTCAGTTAGCGGAGGCAATGGCTCTCCAGTTGTCCCGTAGAGGTAAAGTGTGCCGTTCTTTCCTGTTAATCGATAAACTAATTGTTCACGTAACTTAGTAAGTTCAATCTTGGTGGTATCGGGATACTGCCGACTTAAGCTATCGATAGGGAGTATACCAAGCGCGTTAAGTGGCTGACTAGCTGGCTTATCAACGAGGTGTTGGCCACGCACAATATCAATGGGGACTGCGGTCATATAAAGGCCACTCACCATCCAAAGTAATAGCTGAATGCCGACGAGGGTAGCGGTAATTTTATGGAGTTTTCTAACAGCGCGTGTGAATTTCATTTATTATTGTTTTAGTAGATTTTATTTGCGTTTTAATTGGGATTTAAACAAGTTTTTCGTGGTGAAGAAGACTATAAGCTTAGGCCGATTCAAATACAATGCTTTGTGGTCAGCCCAATATTTTGAATGTGCGAGCAACGACTTGAGTCGAGGTCTGTGCACAGTATTTAGTTGTTAATGAGCTAACTTAATTACATTAATTCGTTTGGCAAGTACTTCAGCAAAAGCACGGTAACCTTGCGCATTTAAATGCACTCCATCTGACTTCATCGCTGGCGAACCCAAAAGGTCCGTTAAAGACTCCAAATCAGAGACCAAATTGTATTCTTTGGCAAACTCTTCATAAACAGGGAAGGTTGATAAAAGTATCGCTGGCTTTGGCACTCCTGCCAACAGCACTTGTGCACCATTGGATTGGATGAGGTTAATCATGTTCGCTAGGTTGGCTTTAAGTTTTACCGTCGGTAATTTGCGCAGCAAGTCATTGCCTCCATGGCAAAGAATGACTAAATCAACAGCGTTAGTAGCCAAATAACGTACAAGTCTTTGCTCTATGGAAATGCGATACGTCACTAAGCATACTTAGTTAGACATGTTGATCAAATAAGATGGTATTGCCGTCTGGGTCTGTTACTGAAAAACTTGCTGGCCCTTGTTCGTTTTCTATTGCATCCGTCTTAACTTCAATACCTTGTTCACCAAGTTTTTTATGAATATCTCGCACGTCATCAAATGCTGCTAATGGATTGGCATCTTTATCCCACCCAGGATTGAAGGTGAGAATATTGCCTTCAAACATGCCTTGAAACAGGCCGATGTTGGTATCGCCTTCTTCATAATAAGGAAGTTATGCGCCATTTCGCCAGCGTATACGGTAAAGCCAAGTTTCTCGTAAAACGCCTTTGATGTTGCTAAATCTTTGATTGATAAACTAAGGGAGAAGCCACCAAGTTTCATGATAATTTCCTGTTGTCATTGTGTTTATTGTTCTTTTCAATTTAGGTGAACTTGGGTTTCATTACTAACCTGATGTAACTAACTTACCTATTGAAAATTCTGCCCTGTCACAAGGAACATAGGCGCAATAGCGCACGACTTATAAGACATTAGTCGAAAAAACCACCGTAAAAGCCCGTTTTTTGATCTTCTCTATGAAATCTGACTTGTTTGGCTACTAGTGAAAATGTATAGTGTGACACTTTAATTAATCGGCAGAAAAATAGACCAATTTGGCTGGCTAATTTCATTGTTTATCAGCTAAGTTATACAGGCAAATTGGTTTATAAATTCATAGGGCGAACTTTTATGCGCATTATCTTGTTAGGTGCTCCTGGAGCAGGTAAGGGCACACAAGCACAATTCTTGATGTCTAAGTACGGCATTCCACAAATCTCTACGGGTGACATGCTCCGTGCTGCAATCAAAGCGGGTACTGAGTTAGGTAAGAAAGCTAAAGAGGTGATGGATGCTGGTCAACTTGTATCAGATGACCTAATTATTGGCTTGGTAAAAGAGCGCATCGCACAAGAAGACTGTAAAGACGGTTTCTTATTAGATGGTTTCCCTCGCACGATTCCTCAAGCTGATGCAATGAAGGAAAACGGCGTAGACGTTGATAGTGTTATCGAATTCGACGTTGCTGATGAAGTTATCGTAGAGCGTATGGGCGGCCGTCGTGTTCACCCAGGTTCTGGCCGTGTTTACCACATCGTTTACAATCCGTCAAAAGCAGAAGGTAAAGATGACGAAACAGGCGAAGATTTAGTTATTCGTCCAGACGATGAAGAAGCTACAGTTCGCAAGCGTTTAGCAATTTACCACGAGCAAACTAAGCCTTTAGTAGCTTACTACCAAGCTGAAGCGAAAGACGGTAACTGCAAGTACTTAACAATTGACGGTACACAGCCAGTGGACGAAGTAAGCGCTAAGTTAGCTGCTGAATTAGGTTAATCCGGCGTCGTTGGTCTAAACCACAAGTTTATTGAATAGCCCGCAATATGCCTGTCTCTTGATCACATTTCTAGATCAAGAGACTTGGCTAGCTCATAACCTTCAAGGATGGTTTGCAGTGTAAACCATCCTTCCCATAATCGCTCCCACCCAACGCGACCATTACGTTTTGAATCATGCCAGCCAGCTAATTTACCAAGGTTAATGTAAGCCCAGTAAAGGCTTGGTACTTGTTTTGGTGGTTTTGACTTTTCTCGCTTTGTCCATAATAACTTCCACGCCAAAGGACTTAACACCATTTCACAACTCTGTTTTTCTGCTTCCTTTTTGTTAAGGCCAAGGT